>JAFQJY010000056.1 GCA_017414845.1 Alphaproteobacteria bacterium
AGAGGGAATACTCCTGTCTGAAACAGCAGTACTGGTCAGAGCAGGTTTCCAAACTCGTGAGTTTGAAGAGGCTCTTCGGAAAGCTGGTATGCCTTATCGGATTATCGGTGATTTTAAATTCTATGAGCGTGAAGAAATTAAAGACGCTGTTGCTTATCTCAGACTTTTGGCAAACGGCAATGATGATTTGGCTTTTTCAAGAATTGTCAATAAACCGAAAAGAGGTGTCGGACCGGCTGCTATGGAGGCTCTTTCAACCTATGCTTCTCAAAACGGAACTTCGTTACTGAGCGCCATACTTGGTGCTGAATTAAAACCGTCTGTTCGGAAAACGTTGGAAGTTTTTTATGAAAATATTTCACGGTGGCGTGAATTGTTGTCGGAACTTCCTTTGGCAAAAGTGACGGAACAGATGTTGGAAGAATCCGGATATTATCAAATGTGGCGAACGGATAAATCTCCGGAGGCCGAGGGACGACTTGAAAACTTAAAAGAATTGCAGTCCGTTATGCGTGAGGATTTATCGGATTTGTCAACTTTCATAGAGCATGCCAGTCTCGTTTCTGAGACAGATAAGATAGAAACAGATGATATGGTGACGGTAATGACACTTCATGCCAGTAAAGGATTGGAATTTGATGTTGTTTTCCTCCCCGGTTGGGAAGAGGGATTATTTCCGCATTCCAGATCTGTGGAAGAGGGTGGATTGGAAGAAGAACGACGCCTGGCGTATGTCGGTATTACACGGGCAAGGAAAAAAGCGTTTATTTCTTTTGCTTCAAACAGACGGGTTTACGGTGGTTGGCAAAATGCACTGCCATCAAGATTCGTAGATGAATTGCCTGAGGAACATATTGTTTTTGATAGTATGCGGGGATTAAAGGCAAAAACAGGTTGGGATGCAAAAACGGATTTTGATTATGAAAAACCATCTTGGGCGAAACCATCATATCAAACCTATCGTGATGAGGATAATGATTGGGATACGGGGAATAATTACGTTTGGGGGCAAAGTATGGGAATGTTTGAAAGTACGGCTCAAAAGAGTAAAAAACTCGGAAAAAGAGTTTTGCATCCTAAATTCGGCTACGGGACAATTATCAAAGAAGAGGGAGATAAACTGGAAATCAGTTTTGACAGAGCCGGTAGAAAAAAAGTTCTCGCTCGTTTTTTGACAGAACTCTAAATAATTTTATTGACGCATACATAAAAATTATATAGAATGAATAGCGAATTAAATATAAAGGAAAGAAATGGACGTAATGTATTTTAACGGAATAGAAAAGAAAAGCGAACAATTAGTTGTTCGTGCATTACATTACATTACATATCTAAGGCTTGCTTAGAAAATTTTGACGTCAAGTTTAACAGAACGATTCAAAATGCGATGCATTTTGAATCGTTGTTTTTTTATAAAGGGGTAGTACAATGAAAAAGTTTCTCATCATTTTCGGATTAGTATTAGGATTCGCCAGTGCCGTTTATGCAGACGGTCATTTCTGTTGTGGTGGCGGGAAAACGAAGGAAGAATGTTGTGCCGAACGAGGGAAAGTCTATTGTGAGAACGAAAACGTTTGTCGTACGAGATGTCGGGATGTGACACCACCTGAGTGTATAGGCGGATGTATCAATCCTAAGGG
>JAFQJY010000007.1 GCA_017414845.1 Alphaproteobacteria bacterium
CATTCGCATTTTAAGAAACTTTAAAGGAAACAACCCCTGTAATACTTTCAGAGGGTCCGACGGACTTAATACCTGTTCCGACAACACCGTTAGACGCCATATTAAACGCATCAGGACACATAGAACAAGGCTCTACACAGAAAAAGCCCTTATGATAGGGCGCATATAAAACGGCGTGACCGAACATATCGTCAGCCTCTATCGTCAACGATAAATCTTTACGAGGCCACCAAATTGTTGCCTTTCCGTCAAAACTGCCGAAACATGTGTCAAAAATTGCATCACCCAAACGTTTTTGCTCCTCAAATGACCAGCCTTCCGGCACCGGATACGGTCGTGTTATCGGATCATTTTCATGATACCAAATACTTTTGGCAGAAAATGCCAACTCAACATGAGGCGTTTTCGGAAAAAACGGATGAAGTCCGAAACCGCAAGGCATCGGCAACCCGCCCTCGTTTGTCAGTTCCGTCGTCACAACCAGTTCTTTACCTTTTAATTCGTATGTCAGAACGGCTTTATAGGCAAAAGGAAAACCCTTATCTTCTTTTTTATGCATCAGCGAAAGGCGAACACTTGTTGATGTCTGTTCTTCCACCGTCCACTTGGATTTCCAACCGTCGCCATGTATCGGATCATTGACACCGGCTTGATTCTTCGGTACATATCTTGTAATCCCCCAATAAATGAATTTACCGTCCCGAATCCTATTCGTGTACGGCAACATCGGGAACATTGCAACACCGTTGACATCCTTTTTGTTGAGATTTGTCGGTGAGGTCGGACGCATAATATCTGTTTTTTCCGTTCCTTTTTTTCTGCGAAAAAACGCCAACGAAGCCCCGACTTCCGGCAATACGCCGATTTCCAAATCCTCATTTGAACAAGTAATTACATGTGTCATTTTTTATTCCTTTACTTTTTCTGTTGCCGTTCTTTCAGCGAGTGATTCGCACGAACGAGCATCGCATCTATGGAATCTTTCTCAGCCAATCTGCCGGCAACTCCGAATGCCGTCGTAATAAAGGCATTGCCGATTTCCGTTTTTAAATTCTGTTCCTGTATTCGAAGACGCAGGCGCTCTTCCAAATAATGCACGTTTTCAAGAGGTGTCTCCGGTAACAAAATCGCAAACTCAACATCACCGATTCGTCCTAAATAATCTGATTCACGAATCGCTTTTTTACAAATATCAACCGTCTTTTTTAGAGCCTCATCTCCGAAATTATAACCATACTCCTGTCCCAAAATACGGTAGTGATCCAGTTTTAAAACCAGCAGAGAAATCGCCCTGTTATAACGGGCAGCCCGTTTCACTTCCTTTGTGCCGATATCTAAAAAGGCTGTTCTGTTCAAAACACCGGTCAATGGGTCAATAGAGGTCAGATATTTAAGTTTTTCCTCTAAATTCTTACGCTTTGTAATATCAAATCCGACAGAACGAATTTCCATCGGTTCGTTATATTCATCATAAATAACCCGATTCGTCCAAGATATCCAAACTATATCGCCGTTCTTTTTCATATTTTTTGTTTCAACATCCACATAAAGTTGCGGGTTGATAAGAATCTTCTCTACAAGTGTCGGCTGATTCGGATCTCTTTTAGACGGAGGAACGGCAATTGTTCCCAAAACAGGTTTTCCGACCATTTCATCCTTACCGTAACCGAAAAACTCCTCGGCATATTCATTCACATAAGAAATAAAACCCTTGTTATCAAAAGCGACAATAATACTTTTTGTGTTATCCGAATCCGTAAAGTCGTCCATAAATTGTGCTTTGACTTTTTTAAGAGCCTCAATCTCCTTTGTCTGTTTTGCAAAAGATTCGTTCGCAACACGCAAATTTGTTTTAAGTTTAATATATCGGGAACGAAGCATTGCATACAATATCAGACACAGACAGGTTGATGTTGCAAAAACAGTCGCTAGAACAAACGCTAAAAAACAACTCATTTTATTTCCTTACTTAAAAAAAACATCTTTTTTATAGATTAGCCCATAAAAAAAGAATTCGCAACCGGAAAATGCGGAAATGATTGACAATTTTTTCAAAATCGGGCATTTTAGAGAAAAAAAAGAGGAAAAAATGGCGAATCAGGAAACTCAGGAACTTATCAAAAAAGAATACGAATACGGTTTTGAAACAAATATAGAGGCAGAAACACTGCCTCCGGGATTAAATGAAGATGTTATTCGTTTTTTATCGGCAAAGAAAAACGAACCCGAATTTATGCTTGATTTTCGGCTCAAAGCCTTTCGGCATTGGCAGACGATGAAAGAACCGCATTGGGGAAAACTGGATTACCCGCCGATTGATTATCAGGCTGTTTCTTACTATGCTGCACCAAGAAAGGCTCCGAAAAGTCTGGATGAAGTAGACCCTGAGATTTTACAAACTTATGACAAACTCGGCATCCCTCTTAAAGAACAGGAAGCCTTGCAAGGTATTGTCGCCGTTGATGCTGTTTTTGACAGTGTTTCCGTTGCTACAACCTATCGTGCGAGATTGGCAGAACAGGGCATTATTTTCTGCTCCATTTCCGAGGCTCTTCAAAAATATCCTGACCTCATCCGTGAGCATTTAGGTTCTGTTGTTCCTTATACAGATAACTTTTTTGCTTGTCTCAACAGTGCCGTTTTTTCGGACGGCTCTTTTGTTTATATTCCGAAAGGCGTTTCCTGTCCGATGGATTTATCCAGTTATTTCCGTATCAACGCTAAAAATTTCGGGCAGTTTGAAAGAACGCTCATCGTTGCCGAAGAAGGCGCATCCGTCAGTTATTTAGAGGGCTGTACGGCTCCTCAACGGGATGAAAATCAACTGCACGCCGCTGTTGTTGAAATCGTTGTCAAAGATAGTGCGCAGGTCCGTTATTCTACCGTTCAGAACTGGTATCCGGGGGATAAAAACGGCAAAGGCGGTATTTATAACTTTGTAACGAAAAGAGGCTTATGTCATACCAATGCCAAAC
This sequence comes from Alphaproteobacteria bacterium, assembly GCA_017414845.1. The sequence goes on from JAFQJY010000007.1 coordinate 2,976, forward strand.
TGATTTGGACACAGGTAGAAACGGGGTCTGCCATCACGTGGAAATATCCGAGTTGTGTTTTAAAAGGCGACAATTCCGTCGGAACTTTTTATTCCGTCGCCCTGACGAACAATTATCAGCAAGCCGATACAGGTACAAAAATGATACATTTGGGAAAAAACACCTCGTCCACCATTATTTCCAAAGGGATTTCGGCAGGACATTCCAATCAAACCTATCGTGGGTTGGTATCTGCCTCGCCAAAGGCAATAAACGCCCGTAATTTTTCAAGATGCGACAGTCTGCTTATCGGCGACAAATGTGGGGCTCATACGATTCCCGTTATGGAAATTAAAAACAAAACCGCTAAAATTGAGCACGAAGCCACGACCAGTAAAATCAGCGAAGACCAACTCTTCTATTGTTCGCAACGTGGTTTATCCGAAAATCAGGCTGTTTCCATGGTTGTCAACGGCTTTTGTAAAGAGGTTATGCAACATCTGCCTCTTGAATTTGCCATAGAGGCCGGAAAACTCATCAATATCAGTTTGGAAGGGAGTGTCGGATAATGATGTCAGAGGAAAGAGAAGTTCTGGAAAAGGCTATTCGTGTCTGGGGCGAAAAAAATCAACTTTTAATGTTATTGGAGGAAATGAGCGACCTTCAAAAAGAGGTTTTGAAAAATGTCAATCGGGGACGTGAAAATCTGAACAATATTATAGAGAGTGTCATAGATGTGGAAACGACACTGGCACAACTGAAAATCATCTATAATATAGAACAAGATGTTGCAAAGGGATTTTCAGAGAAAATTCACTTTCTTGAAAACATTCTCAAAGAGTCTTAAATCAATTTAGCAATACTGTACGAATCGTGCCACTTACCGTCTATAAAGGCGTCCTCTCTGTGAATACCCTCTATCATAAATCCTTTTTTGAGATACAAACGAAGCGCTCTTTCATTTGTCGTACGAACCTGTCCTTCAATCCTGTGAAGTCCTTTATCGTATGCCCATTTTATCATTTCATCCATCAATTTAGAGGCAATTCCTTTTCCGTAAACCTCTTTTAAAATAGAAATACCGAAAACAGCATTGAAATTACACCACGGATGTTGCGGTTTTTTTATTGTGCAGGAAACAGTACCCAGTAATCGTTCTCCCTCAAAAACGCCTAAGAAAAAATTGTTTTTGTCGGCATAAGCCTCTGCCATTTTCTGCAAATCTCTCGGCGGTTGCCCGGGATATTGATTCGTAAAAATCGTTTCCGTTGCCATTTGATCTAAAAAGACACACGCTTTTTTTGCATCTGCCCTGCCTGATAATTTTCTGTATTCATATGTCATTTTATACTCCTTCCTTAAAATCATCACTTAAAGGAACTTCGCCGGATTTTTTCTCATCCTCCTGTTTCAAGTACTCTTCAAGTGTCAACATACCGTTGTTCGTTAAATCGTTGATACGGACAACCATTCCTCCACCCATCTCCCAGTCAGGTATCATATCTTCCCCGTTGATAATAGAACCGTTGATAACAACCAACAACGGTTTAATTTCAGAATCAGGTTCCTCTTTAGCAAAAGCATCGGCAATTTTTTTCAGTTCATAAAACGGTGAAATCTCCTGTCCGCTGGCATAGAACCAAACGGGATCGTCCCCCATTTCATCTGCAATCCACTCTTTATCCGGCGTATCAAAAAGCCGTATCAGAAAAGCCCGTGTCGGCGTTGCCAACACCATCGGAATAACACTGCCTGCAATAGAAATATCCTCTAAAACGTCAAACCCGAAAGAAGAACCGATTTCCCTGATTTTATCAAAAGCCAGTGCCGGCGTCATTTGAGGTGTATTCAAAACAGGCATACCTCCACTACCGGAAGAACTGCCTCTGCCTGCGGAAC
>JAFQJY010000057.1 GCA_017414845.1 Alphaproteobacteria bacterium
GATGTAATAACTGTTTTTACCTCTGCTGTTTTCATTGCAGATAAAATATTCTGAACGCCTGAGGAATAGTTTATCATGGCAGGAACACGTTCGTATGCCATTAAACCCAGTAAAATCGTCAGGTTATCAATAGAATTCGGAAGCATAATACCACATGTTTCCTGTTGTTCCACAAACTTTTTCAAATAACGACCGTAAATAAAACTCTTGATAATGATTTTTTTATAAGTATGAGGAACTCTGTTCGTATCTTCAACAAAATCCGGTCGTTGAAACAGTCCTGTTTTAGCATTGACCTTTGCTGTTTTCATCAATTCATAAAAAAGAGAATTTTCAGGATAGTATCTGGACTTAAATGATAAATCCAAAAGCATCCGATACAATTCATTACTTACATAGTTTCTGTCTCTGTGTTTTTCAGGACTAACCTTAAACGGAATAGGCTTTTGCACCGTCACACGAATACGGGGAAATAAACGGCGAGGCAATTCTCCCTTAGACGGAGAAAAAACACTGTATTGTGCTCCCGTAATCCAGACGGGAACTAACGGAACAGATAACTTATCTGCCATAAAACCGGCCGTTTCGTAAATTTTAAGAAGCCCTCCTTCTTCACTCATACGCCCCTCAGCAAACACGACAACGGAACGTCCTTTTTTAATCCTCTCTAAAACAGTTTTAACGGAAGTCGGTTCTAAGGGTTTAAACAGTTTAAGTCCTCTTTTCCTTAAAAAGAAACGATTTTTAGGTTCTCTTGCATCTTCTTTACTGACGGCAAAAAAAGGTTCATTCGGCAAAAAAGCATACAAAATCAATGCATCCAATGTTGACAAATGGTTTGAAAAATAAATAACGGGACCATCAAATGACTTCCCTTTTTCTAAACCATACACTCGTACTTTACATAGTCTGAAAAAGACTCTCAGACAAAATCTCAAACAATTTTCCATTATTACATCTTTAATTTATATTGAATATCATATCCTTCTACTGCCAAAATAGCAAAGATGGATTCGAGAAAGTTCTTCTCATTTTCATCTATAACCCCGTCAGCATAGACAAGATGAATTAAACTTTCTAAGAACAAACTGAGTACCGACCCTTCTTTTTCAATAATAACCTCAAAAGCCTGATAGAAACTCTCTTCGTCAGGATACAAACGATTTAAATAATTGACAAGCATATCATCCGAAAACGAAAGATGAGGACAACGTGCACGAACATATTTGATAATTTCATCGTATTCTGTGTTATCTCTGTTTCCGTCAACGGCAGACATAAAAACCATTGCTGTCAATTCGTGACGCGTTAAAGCAATAACCTCTTTCAATCCTGCCAAAACATCAACCGGTTGTGCCGGCTTAGGCATCACTTTCGGCATTGAAGCCGGTGCCGTAAAAGTTGCCGGCATTGGGGAAACAGCCGTATTTTTATTCTGACTTACCGACGGTTCCGAGGTTTTTGCAGGAACTTCAATACCCAAACGATCTCTTAAATACCCGACAATGTCCGTATACTCTTCATCTGTATCCGTGTCATAAATTTTCAAAACAGATTGAAGTTTTACAAGACGAGGCTCCCCGATATCCAAACAAAAAACATCTAAAAAAGTTCCGCTTCTTCCTTTAACCACACGACGTATAACGACTTCCCTGTCTTTATGATTTCCGGAAAGCGAGGTATACTCCATTTGAACAAGAACGGAAACACCTTTTGCCAAAACAGTCTTACTGTTCATGGCATTAGCGACTTTTCCCTTTTCTTCAACAGGTTTAGGCGCCTCAAACATTGCATTTGTACCTGTCAGCGACGCAATAGCCGTTCTGAGTGCCATCTGTGTATATCCGACAACCGGCCCCATTTGATTTTTAACGGTATTCACCGCATTTTTCAAAACCTGCTGTGTTTGTTTATATTCCATTTTATTCTTCCCATATTCAAAGGTTACGTCTAATCCAACAGGATACCTGCCGAACAATCTCCTGTCTTTCATTTTCAGAAAGATCTATTCTTTCAGCATACAGATTTTTTTTCAAAAGTGCTACAAAATAATCAGAAAAATGACATTCTTTTGTTTTATTCAAAAAAGACAGCCACGCCTCCCCATACAAAGAAGCCACATTTTCTGCGCCGTAGCGAACAATTGCCGTCCTTTTTAACAGGGCATTAATTTCTGAAACAAACTCCTTTCCTGTTTTCTTTTTAATCTGTTTCAACTCTGAAAGTGCGAGTCGTTTTTCCTGTCCTAAAATATACTGAACTAAAAAGTATAAAAAAACACCGGAAACAAGAACTGAAAAAATCATAACCCACCACCCCCATGCCAAAGGAAACAAGGAAGGTTCTGTTGAAATTTGAAGAGGTCTTAATTGACTTAAATCTATCGGCATTATTTTTTCCTCAACCCCAAAGCAACTGCATCATAAACATCCATTTCCGTAGATACGGGAATATAATGGATTCCGTATTTTACGGCAAAGTCTTCCAACGCATAGGCCCGTTTTCTGAAAAAACGCATATACGCCTTTTGAACTCTGGCAGATCGGGTATTGAGAGACAAAACCTCTTTCCCGTCCGTCACGTGATACAGATTCGGAGGAGGAAATCTTGTTTCCAAAACATCAAAAACATTTATCATAACCATTTCGTTACTACGTGCTAAAGTTGAAAGCGAATTAAATGTTTCTGAATTGACATCTGAAAAATCAGATAAAATAAAAACTTCATTACCGCTTTTACAAAAACGTTTTAATTTTAAACAGGCTTCTTCCAATGTTTTTCCCTGTCCGTCTTCGGGAAGAACCGTACTCATCGTTCCCTCACTGACGGCATTCAAAAAACGCATCATCTGTCTGCGAAGTCGTGAGGGTTTATAGCATACCACATTTTCATCTGTTAAAATAAGCCCACCGATTTTATCTCCCCTTTCCTGAAAAGCCCATGCAATAAATGCCGTAATATGCGCAACAAGAACGGATTTAAACGCTTGTCTCGTGGCAAAACGCATACTGGCACGCAAATCTATCAAAAACCAAACAGGCTTTTCTTTTTCTTCTTTAAAAAGTTTTGTAAAAGGTCGCCCTTGTCTTGCCGTTACACGCCAATCAATTTGGCCGGTATCATCTCCCTGCTGATATTCACGTACCTCATCAAAGTCCATCCCTCTGCCTTTAAAAACAGAACGTGTAATACCACTTAAAGAACGTGTTGCTTTTCCGGTCGCAAAAGCCCCCAGACGATAACTCTGACGTTTATCCTGTATCAAACTTTCCAAACCGGCAACAACAGCCTCTTGATTCATCTTATATTCCTTTTTTCTTATGGCATCGGTACTTTTTTAAGCAACATATCCAAGAATGTATCCGGTGTCAGTCCTCTTGCTTCTGCCTCATAAGTTAAAATGATACGATGACGCAAAACATCATGAATAACGGCATGAATATGTTCCGGTGTCACATACTCACTCCCTCTGAGCCAGGCACAGGCTTTTGCGCAAATATCAAGTGCAATTGTTCCTCTGGGAGAAGCACCATACTCAACATATCCGGAAAGGACTTTATCGTATGGAGACGGATCCCGTGTTGCGACAATAAACTGAACCAAATACTCCTCCAACTCCTTAGACATATAAATTTCAGACACTTCCCGACGGGCAGCCAAAACGGTTTTTTGCGTAATTTTACCAAAAGGCTTTTTCTCAAAATCAGCCTTTTCATCACGTACAATCTGTAAAATTTGGCGTTCTGCCTCAATAGAGGGATAATCAATTTTAACATACATTAAAAAACGGTCCAGTTGTGCCTCAGGCAACGGATAAGTCCCTTCATGTTCAATCGGGTTTTGCGTTGCCATAACCATAAACAAATCAGGCAATAAATACGTCGTCGCACCGACCGTAATTTGACGTTCGCCCATAGCCTCTAACAATGCAGATTGAACCTTTGCAGGCGCGCGGTTGATTTCGTCGGCCAAAATCAAATTATGGAACACAGGTCCTTTTTGGAAAGAAAATCGTCCGGTATCGGCGTGAAAAATATCACTTCCGGTGATATCGGCCGGCAACAAATCCGGCGTAAACTGAATACGATGAGAATCACATTCAATTGCACTTGCCAAAACCTTGACAGCCTTTGTTTTAGCAAGTCCCGGAGCCCCCTCAACCAACAGGTGTCCGTCTGCCAAAAGAGCAATCAACATACGCTCTATCAAATCCTCCTGTCCGATAATTTCGGTATTCATAAAAGCATTCAAACGAAAAAAATCATCTTGTATATATGACATAGTGTCTCCTTTTTTAAATAAAAAGATTGTACATTTTTTGGATATAATATAAAGTATTTTTAAAAGGAATGCAAATGGATAAACAAATTTTAACGCCTTATTTTCTTTTTTTTGCCGATGAAACGAATACTTTGTATGCGTTACTTAAAGATAACAGGTTACGAATCGTTAAAAAACTGGATTCTTTTTCAGGATTTTCTTTTGACAGAAAAACGGCTGTCGGTATTTCTTTTAACGGTGAAAAAACTGCCCTGACACAGACTTCTTTGGAATTTGATGAAAATCCTATACAACCGTTCGGGATGTTTTTCGGTTATTTTTACTATCCCTCGCTCAATGAAAATGGCAAAAAAATAGCAATGATACAAACAGACTTGCTTCATCCTCAAAATATCGGAGAACTTTGCATTTATCATTTTTTTAGAGGAAAGTGGCGACTGTTTCAAAAAAGAGAAGCGCTTATTTCTCCCCCTTTTTTTGCCGGTGAAGATGGTGTGTTTTTCATAGACAGTGACAGACGGCTCATTTGCATTGAAAAAGAACAGGAACAACCGCTTTTAGAAAACGTACGTCTCTTTACCGTTACATCGGACGGCAGACGCTTAGCAGCCGTTACGGAAGATAAAATTCTGATTTACAATCTTGAAACAGGACAAAAACTTCTGTCTTTTACTGTTTCTTTTGTATCTGCTCTTTGTTTTTCAAAAGACAAAGAAACACTTTTCTTCGCTAACTTCTTTGATGGAAAATCGCATCTGTACAGTCTGAATATTCAAGAAATGCGTGCTTCTCTTTTAACGCATCATACAAACGAAATCTCACTGATTGTCTCTTAAAACAGTTATTGTGCCGTACAATTTCCGCCCATTCCGTTAGATGTTTGTCCGGAAGGACACGGAGAACAGTAGTTAGTCCCGACTTTACGATATGTTCCTGCCGGACACGGTGCGCAGGAAATAGAATAACGTCCCGAAAAATTTTCCTTTAAATAATAGTTCGGTGTATTACAGACACACACACCTCTTGCCCCCGTATTATCTTTAACAGAAGTTGAAAATTGTGCATTTTTAGGACATCCTTTTTGACAAGTAGCCTCATTTTCACGAGGAATACAATCAAACTCCTGCGCAATATTCTGTAACTGATGTGCTAAACTACCGGCTGTTGCATATTCTGCCTCTCTTTGACCGCCATATTGTGCCAACGTATCCAAATCCGCACTTTCGTAGTCAAAACCGAAAACAACCATTCTGAATAAATTTGTACAATTCTGCTTTATCCCCAAACCAACTTCTGCCGTTGTCATATTACAGGATTTATTGATGTCACACTCTGCCTGTGTTTCAGAAACCATTACGCAATTTACATAATAAGAACAACTTCTGCTTCCGTTTGAATTTGTCGGATAACAATACGAAGAACCGTCTGTCAATA
>JAFQJY010000058.1 GCA_017414845.1 Alphaproteobacteria bacterium
CGCCATTGTGAGCAGTAACACCAGCACAACCAGTCATGACGAGTGCGGCTGCAACGGCGCCGCCGGCGAGAAGAAGCTGTTTCTTCATAAAATACACTTCCTTTTTTTGAGTGTTTTATATGTCATCCGGAACATCCCGGATAATCAACACAGTAAATATCTCGAAGAGCCCTCATCAACAGAACTTAAAACCCGTTCTGGTTGTAGTATACACTAAATAACAAAAAAATCAAGGGGGAAAATTAAAAAAAAATTGATTTTTTTCAAATTTGGCGATTGTAAAAGTAAACGCACGCTCATTTTGAGAGCAGTGTGCATTTACTATGACAAACAGTAATTGTGCATTCAGTCTGACAAATTGAAATATTGGTTATAGATGTGCTATCATAAAAGTCATGGGTATTCCCTCTCCCGGGAGGGGGTGCGTTTACTATGACAAATTTTATGGAGGAAACCATGGGACATCTAACCAAAACAGAGCGGCATTGTATTGAGCAACTTCTCCGGCAACAGAAAAATTTTCAAGAAATCGCAATGGCGTTGAATCGTCCTCGTTCAACGATTATGCGTGAAGTCCTTAAACATCGATAAGAGAGTTTCAAAACGCCACCCCAGCGAATTCCCAATCGCTGTATTAAGCGGCGTAATTGTGAACTTGTTCGCCTTTGTCCAGGGCGTCGCTGCCATCGTCCATTTGGTGGTAACAGTACATAACACTGCAGTGTGCTTCAAGTGATTTTCTTTCTCCGGCGGAGGTCTAACTGACCTCTTATAGCGGAGAATTTCGGGGGATTTTATGCGGATTTTGCCGGCAAACAGCCCTCTCGCCATTCTCCACAGAGAAAATTCAGCAGAAGCAGAAAAGTTGCAAATCCCTTTGCCACATGGGGGGGAACGCAGAAAATAAAAAAGTCCGAATCAGAGAGCTGACTCGGACGGAGAATACGAAATGGGGTGCAAGTTTTTGTTTCCGCACCTTGAATTTACCAGAGAAAGTTCAACTCTTTTTTGTGAAAATAACTGCGAAACAGTTCCGAGCCGACTTTTTGCCTGAAAAGAAGAGCTGTTGATCTTATTTATGCCTTGTATCGCAATAACTGCATGTTCAAAACTTTCTGTTGATGAAAATTTAAAAAATCCCCTTGACAATATTTTGTAACTGCATTATATTATAGCGTTTAATAAAAAATTTATAATGAGGGAGGGATATGCTTAAACGACTTTTATTAACTTTGCTGGTATTGACTTTTTTTATTTCTGTGCCGTATGAAGTTTATGCTGCTCGGAAAAAAGAAACCCGCAAAGAACGCCGGGAACGATTGAAACGGGAATCGAAAGCAAAGAAAAAACGCCCGCCCGAAAAGAAAGCACCGACTCCGACTTTTCAAGAGAAACTTACCCCGAAACAAGTTCAGCAGAAAATCAAGACTATCCGCAGGCGCATTGAAACTGCTCCTGAAAGTGTTTTTCCAGCCAAAGACAAACGTGTTTTTTTGGAAGTCTTTGATGATATGGCAAAAACGCAAATGGGACGATATATTTTTGAAAAAGCACATCCTGATTTAACATTCCGTGTTAAACCGACCGGGGAAGGCGTCAATGGATCTTATTCCTATGGAGCTCGTTGTGTCAATTTAGGAAGAAGAATCTTTGAAGACATACACAAGGCAACAACTCCGGAAAAAAGACTCTACGAAAAACTTTATATTGCTCATGTGATTGCACATGAAACAACGCACTCCATTCAACACAGCAATAACATGAACAACCGTTCCAATATGTCTGTTGAAGAAGCAGTGACTATTCACAAACTTCTTGAACTCGATGCGATTTTAAATCAGACCATTGTTCGGTATCAAATCGGAAATTTACCTGAATATCGCCACATGATACCTGGCAAGCCTTATGCTTCCGAAGCCGAGACAGAGCCGGGAAAGGTACGGCTTGTGCCTATGCACTTTTTCTTCAAAGAATTAAAAGAGGCAAAAATGGCAAACGGTGCCGACGAAAAAACAGCAGAACGTTTTGCTCGCACAAAATTCGCAGAGGCTTTTTGGCAAAACAACGGACAAACGCCTATTCGTGTCGGAAACAGAACTGTTCGCCCGACCCTCTCCAACACAGACGAAGTTATGCGCAATTGGAATGCAACCTATACGGGAACCGGTTTTGAAAGACGACTTGGGGACAATCGTCCCTATCGTCAAAAAATGGCAGATGTCGGTATCAACCAAAATATTCGTCGTTTTATTGATGCCATGGGAATTGATACGCAACCCTCTTTTTTCAGAGACCGCAAGACTGCCTCTTTTAATATGCCTGTTTCCACCCGAATCGTCGGATATGCTGACGGTATCAGAGCGTTGGAAATGGACGCCCTGACAACCGGCGTTGTGACGAAAGTTTATCATCAGGGACGACTATTCCGTATCGTATTTGAAACAACAAAGAAACAGGAAGCCTCCAAAGACGGCTCCCATACCGAATATCATGAAGGAACGCACATTCGCCGAGCAACCTACACTTACAAAAACGGAAAAATGAACGGCGTTTATCGGGAGTACGACAACCGAGGACAACAAATAATGGAAGTGCCTGTCGTAAACGACAAATCTGATGGAGAAGGTTGGATTTTAGAAAACGGTGTTCGTAGCCGAAAACGTTTTCACCCCAACGGTGTTTCACACATAAGAGAAAGGGATTAAAATGTCCATTGTTATTTTAACGGGCGCAGGGATTTCTGCCGAATCGGGACTTGCCACATTTAGAGGGGATGACGGATTATGGAACAATCATCCGATTGAAGAAGTAGCGACTATTGACGGTTTTTTAAAAAATCCGTATAAAGTTTTTGACTTTTACGAGGATTTATCCGAAGAAATTGCTGAGGCAAAACCTAATTCAGCCCACAAAGCCATTGCTGATTTTCAACAAAAAGCCGATGTTTTTCTTATCACGCAAAATGTAGATTTACTTCATGAAAAAGCAGGTTCGTCTCAGGTATGTCATATGCACGGACGCATAGACGAAAGCATTTGTCTTTCCTGCGGACGTATTGTTAAAGGCTTACCTACTGCCGAGTCGATATGCCCTGCCTGTTCTGTTGAAGGGATGATGAAACCTAACATTGTTTTTTTCGGAGAAACACCGCAATACATGGATGAAATTGAAAAGAGATTAAATGCCTGTCATTTATTTATCGCCGTCGGAACAAGCGGTATTGTCTATCCGGCAGCAGGATTCGTCAAAATAGCAAAAGCGTGTGGTGCACAAACAATTTTGTTTAACTTGGAGGAAGTTGCCAACGCTCCTTTTTTTGATGAACAAATTTTAGGCAAAGCCTCAGAAACCCTTCCCAAGTTTTTAAAAGAATTGAGTTCTTAAAAACAAAAAAACCGTTTTTAAGACGGCTTTATTCTGGCGGAAAGGGAGGGATTTGAACCCCCGGTACTAACTAGTAGCACAATAGATTTCGAGTCTACCGCATTCGACCACTCTGCCACCTTTCCGTTTTATTCATTAAAATACAAACGTTCCTTTTTTAACGTTTTTTCTTACTCTTGTCAAGTATATTATTTATAGTGCATTCGTCTGAAGCCGAGTGCCTCACTGATATGATAAGATTTAACTGTTTCACTGTCTGCCAAATCGGCAATTGTTCGGGCAACACGCAAAATCCGATGATAGCCACGTGCAGATAAATTAAACTTTTCTACGGCTTTTATCATAATCTGTTTACCGGCATCATCTAGTGGCACAATTTCTTCAAGAAGCGTTCCGTCGGCTTCGGCATTTCGCAAAATCGGCGTATTTTTAAACCGTTCTGTTTGCATTTCCATCGCTTTTGCAATACGTTTTGCAACAACGGCAGAACTTTCTCCGTCAGGCAATTTAGTCAACTGCAACGGCAAAACAGCCGGCACATCTACATGAATATCTATTCTGTCCATCATCGGGCCTGAAATTTTAGACTGATATTCCTCCGCACATTTCGGCGCCCGACTGCACTCATGCCCCGGCGTTCCGAAATAACCGCATTTACACGGGTTCATTGCCGCAATCAACTGAAACCGAGCCGGATAGGACACATGCATATTCGCTCTTGCAATCGTCACGTTTCCCGTTTCAAGCGGTTGCCGTAACGCCTCCAAAGTTACTCTTTGAAACTCAGGCAATTCATCCAAAAACAAAACACCTCTGTGTGCCAGAGAAACCTCTCCCGGCTTTGCCTTAATACTGCCACCGATGAGTGCCGGCATAGACGCCGAATGATGCGGATCTCTGAACGGACGTTCCGTAATCAAATGTCCGTCCCGAAGCAATCCTGCAACGGAATAAATCATACTGACTTCCAGTATTTCCTGCGCCGTCATCGGCGGGAGCAATCCGGGCAGACGAGAGGCAAGCATTGACTTCCCAGACCCGGGAGGACCTATCATCAACATATTATGCCCGCCGGCAGCGGCAATTTCCAAGGCTCGTTTAGCAGTTTCCTGTCCTTTAATATCTTTTAAATCCAAAGGGATTGCCGTTCTGGGAATCTCTTTGTAAACAGGACGAGCAATACTCATCATTGTTGTAAAATGACGAATAATATCCCCCAACGAATCAGACGCCAAAATATCGTCATTGTCTGACCATAAAGCCTCAGATCCTTGTGCTTTCGGACAAATCAATCCTTTTCCCTGTTTCTTGGCAAAAAGAGCCGTCGGAAGAACACCTGGGACAGGCGCAATTTTTCCGTTTAGTCCTAACTCCCCTAAAATCACATATTTTTCCAATTCCTCAGCAGGTAAAATTTCCATAGCGCATAACAAAGCAATGGCTATCGGCAAATCAAAATGCGCCCCCTCTTTTATCATGTCGGCAGGCGCTAAATTGACGGTTATTCTTTTTCTCGGAAGAGACAGACCCATAGAATTTAAAGCGGCTCGCACCCGTTCTTTACTTTCGCTGACAGCTTTCTCTGCCAAACCGACTAAAATAAAGTTCGGAACGGCACCCGATATTTGAACTTCAACGGAAACAGGTTGTGCTTCTATGCCCTTAAATGCAATTGTATGTATCAAAGCGTGCATGACTTCAATCCGAAAAAAGAAACTTTACCAGCGCGGAACAGAATCCTGATACTGCCAACGTCCGCCGGGGTAACCTTGCGGTTCTCCTTGATTTGCCATATAGGGTAATTCGTGCGATTTTGTATAGCCCTCTTTCTCAGCCTGATAAATACAGGATACGTTACTGAGCGGGCACCGAATAACCGTTCCTTTTACGGGATGTTGCATGACAATAAAGGCCGGTTCTGCCGGATTATCTCCACTCGGTTGTAAGACAGGCTGATATACCGGCAACTGTTCCATTGTCCCGCCCTCTTGATAACAGCCCCAACTGTACGGACAACCCTCTGTCGTTGTGTAGGGCTTTTCCAAATTATATGTACTTTGCGGTGTTTTATACATTACATCCGGATAAGAAGCCTCTCTGTAACGACGCTCTTGAATATAACATCCGGAAAGAAAACACAAACCTACTAAAAACAGAGCCTTTTTCATGGAACAATCCTTTCTTTAAAATCAGTTATGAAGAAAGTATATCCTACTTAAAACAAAAAGAAAAGTTTTTTTTAAGCCTCGGGCTTAGAAACGACAACCATCGCCTCACGCAAAACTCTGTCCCCACCGATAAGATAGCCCTTTTGCCAAACTTGGACTACCGTTCCTGCCGACTTTTCGGCATCAGGTATTTCCTGAATAACCTGTTCA
>JAFQJY010000059.1 GCA_017414845.1 Alphaproteobacteria bacterium
CCTTCCCGCATTTTCTGATCACATAACATACCGATATGTTCGTTTTTATTGAGAAGTTCTATCATCATACGGGCACCTGCCATCCCTTTCGGAATAAGAACGACACCTTTATCTTTACGCTTTTGATAAACAAGTTTTTCTATCCACGGGTTATTTGCCGTTCTGTACACTAAATGAAGAGGCATATCCTGCTCAGCCGTAACAATACCGGCAATTTCCCAATTTCCGAAATGCGCAGAACATAAAAAACCACCCTTGCCGTCTTCTTTTGCCAGTTTTAAATTTTCCATACCGACATACTCTATTCTTTTTTTAAGGGCTTTTTTATGAGGTAACTCACCTACCAATCGGCCGTAATGACGCCACATACCGTCAATGATTTTTAAATGCTCCTCATGTGTTTTTTCAGGGAAACATTTGCGCAGATTATGAAGCGCAATTTTATTTTTCTTTTTAGCGATTTTACCCAATCCGACACCGATTTTTTCGCCAAACCACGAAGCCATATCCAACGGCAACACCTTAAAAAAAGTTAAAAAGAAAAAAGCGATTATCCCTACAAAAGGGTCTTTAAAAAATCTTTCAAAAAATGTTCTCTTACCGACACGAACCGTTCCCATTATTTTTCTCCTAAAAGTGATGCCCAATCCCCTTCAAATTCAGGCTTAAATTCAACATCCACACAGATAATTTTATTATGAAACTCAGATGGAATTTTAACCATATCTTTTGCGGTTGTCAAAAGGACATCGTCTTTTTTCATCAGGATTTTCATTGTTTTTTCCGTATAATTAAAATGATCGGGAAAAGCCTTTTTCCCAGTTAAAACAACACCGTTATTCTTTAACATTTCAAAAAACTTTTCCGGATGTCCTATTCCTGCAAATGCGAACCCTTTTTTCCCTTTTAGCGTAACCGTCGGTTCTAATTTTCCTTTTAAAACAGGCATTCTTTCATTTATCTTTTTGATTTTTTCTTTAAGCCCGATTTTATCTTCACCCATAACGATAACGGCATCTGCCCGTTTTAATCCGTCTGACAGTTTTTCACGCATCGGACCGGCAGGTATACACGCTCCGTTTCCGACGCCATACTTACCGTCAAAGACCAAAACGGAAAGCGTTTTCACAACAGAAGGATTTTGAAACCCGTCATCCATAACAATCACATCAGCACCCATTTTTTCGGCACGACGCACACCATCGGCACGTTTCCTATTGACAACGGTCGGTGCTTTTTGCGCCATTAAAAGGGCTTCATCTCCAACGCCTTTTGTATCTTTTAAATCCACGACAATGTCCTGTCTTGTACTCTTATAGCCATGACTTAAAAAAACAACTTTTTTCCCTTTTTTTATAAAGAAATCGGCAACAGCCAATGCCACAGGCGTTTTACCGCTTCCGCCGACACATAAATTTCCGACGCATATCACGGGAACCCTCGGTTGATAGGGTTTTGTTTTACTCAAACGCCGACGAACAAAATAAGCATAGATGTATCCGAGTGGCGCAAAAATCCACCTCAGCAACGATGCTTTTTTATACCAAAACGCCGGCTGTCCCATTATAACCCCACTTGTTTCGTCAGTGTTTCACAAACCCTATCCAAAACAGCAACTTCGCTCGTTGCCATCCTTTGTCCGGCATC
>JAFQJY010000060.1 GCA_017414845.1 Alphaproteobacteria bacterium
ACACGAGGTGCCCCGTCATCCATTTCTTTTTGGGCTTTATAGACAATAGCGGGAATATACCCGCTTTCTGCTGATTTTTCACAGTAAAGTTTAGCATAAGACGACTCCGGATTTAAAACACAGAGTTGATACATTGCCTTTTTATATTGCTTTTCCGAAACAAAGGCACCCCATTTATCAAATGCCTTTTCTCCACCGTTCAATCCACAGGCCTCATAAATCCAATCCATCTGTTTTGTTTCGGCGACCCCCAGCAAATGTTCACACTTTTTCTCCGGTATAGGCGAAATCTTCCCGAAAGCAACACCTTGCCACAAAACCAACAAGCAAAAAATTATTCTTTTCATTCTTTTTCCCTTTGACAAACCTTATTTAAGTACTGATACCACATTTTGTTTTTTTTTTAAAGTTTTTTGTGATGGGGACTTGATTTTCACAAAAAAAAGGGGTACCCTAAAAGGATATAGGGTGAAAAGGATAGGTATGGCAAGCAGTTCTAACACTTCTCCGGCACTCGGAGAGTACTTTTTTCAGGTCACGGACACATTTTTTGCTGTTGTCCGTCGTAATAAGTTGTGGGAACTCAATCCCTCGGCTTATACGATGCTTGGCTATGGAGAAGACGAACTTAAAAACACGCCCGTCTTGGATATCATTGCCGAGGAGGACAGAAAACACTTTTTCAACCTGACGACCACAAACGTCCGAACGGATTTTATTCCGATTCGCTTTCAGCCTAAAATCGGTGCGCCGATCAATATGAGTGTTCGGTTGATGCCTCTGCTCATTAAACAGGAAAAGTACATTTTGATTGAAGCACGCAACAATGCCGAAAACGCTTTGTTGGAACAACGATGTGCTTCACTGGAAGAACGGCTTTTACATATGTCACCGATTGATTTGGAAACCCTTTTACCCAGTATGGTTATTTTTAATGACAGAATTGAACGGGCTATTTTAAGAAGTCTGCGAGAGGCTTATGGCGTTTTGGACGATATTCATACGGTTATGATTGTCGTTGTTGCCGACATTATCGGGTTAAGCACGATTTATCAAAAAGAGGGCGAAGCGGCTCGTCGTTATGCTTTGGAAGTTTTGGCCTCCCGATTTAAAGGAACCGTCAGAAATGTGGATACGGTTGCCAAAGCCCCCGGCGATTCGTTCTTCTTCATTTTTGAAAAACTTCGGACAAAAGCCGACATTTGTATTATTACAGACCGTCTGAAAAATTGCGTTCAGACACCGATTATTTATCATAAGAAACAAATGCCTGTCAGTTTGTCCTTAGGCGTTGCCATTTATCCGGAAAACGGAACGACCCCTGCCGAACTGATAAAATGGGCTAAATCTAATAGTAAGTCCTAGGATAAATTGCTCCCTTAGGTAAAGACGGACTATTCTTACGCCCACAAGAAACCAAAAGGAAACAACTTAAAATGAGTAGAAAACAAACTTTATATTTCATGACAAAAACTCTTTCAAAATTTCTTTTTATCTTATCTTTTATTTTTACCTTTGGCAACCCCTTTATCACAAAGGCAGAGGAAATTCAAAAATTTTCCATGTATACATTTCCGAAACATCTTCCGAAAGGAACTTTTTTTAATGCGAAAGATGATGTCGTTTCCGTACAGGATTATCAAGGAAAAGTCGTTGTTTTAAACTTTTTTAAAGTGACTTGTAAAAAATGCGTCAAAGAACTGCCTTCTCTCAACGAACTCGCAAAAACACATCCGGATATTGTTGTTTTGACGGTTAGTGAAGGTCTTGAAACACCTTCTGTTTTACGTTCTTTTTTTGACGAAAAGAAACTGGATGCCCTTAATGTCTTTTACGATAAAGATGAGGGGTATTTTAAAAAAATCGGCGGTATTCATGTTCCGGAAACATACCTGATTTCTAAAAGAGGAGAGCGACTCGGCGAAATTCGTGGAGGAGCAGATTTTATGTCTCCGACTGTTTTAGAGCAGATACAAAAAGCAAAAAACCGTTAAACCCTCTTGACTTTTTATTTTAAAACTCCTTTTTAT
>JAFQJY010000061.1 GCA_017414845.1 Alphaproteobacteria bacterium
ATGGGTGGAACGCAGTTGCGTGTCATGAGCTGGTACGACAACGAATGGGGCTTCTCAAATCGTATGTTGGATACAGCTGCTGCTATGGCAAAACTGATTTAATCAAATAAAAAAGGTCGGATTCTTCGGAAAGGGAGAATCCGATTTCTTTTATAAAGGAGAATAGTAAAGTGTTTAATACATTAGAAGATTTAGGCGATGTTCAAGGAAAAGTTGTGTTTATTCGTGCTGACTTGAATGTGCCTGCAAAAGAGGGTGTCGTTACAGACACAACACGTATTGACAGATTCGTTCCGACGATGAATTATTTGGCTGACAAAGGCGCAAAAGTTATTGTCGCCTCTCACTTCGGACGTCCTGACGGCGAGAGAAAACCTGAGTTTTCTTTGGGATTTTTAGTTGGTGATTTAGAAAAATCTTCCGGTAAAAAGGTTACTTTTGTGGATGATTGTATCGGGGAAAAAGTGGCTGATGCCGTTGCCGGTATGAACAACGGGGATGTGATTTTGCTTGAAAACCTCCGTTTCTATAAAGGCGAAGAGGAGAACGATGCCGATTTCTGTAAAGCATTGGCAGAGGGCGTGGATATTTATGTCAATGATGCATTTTCAACAGCGCATCGTGCACATGCTTCAACCGCCGGTATGGCTGATTATGTTCCGATGCGTGCCGCTGGTCGCTTGATGCAGGCTGAATTGGAAGCACTGAATAAAGCGCTTGAAAATCCGGTACATCCGGTTGCCGCTTTGGTCGGTGGTTCTAAGGTTTCTACAAAGTTGGACTTGCTTGCCAATCTGGTTAAAAAAGTGGATTATCTTTTAATCGGTGGTGGTATGGCTCATACTTTCCTGGCTGCAAAAGGAATCCCGATGGGAGCCGGTTCTTTGGTAGAAACAGGTATGATTGATACGGCAAAAGAAATTATGGCAAATGCCGGTGATTGTCAAATTGTTCTGCCGACGGATTTGGTTTGGGCAAATGAGTTTGGTGAAGGACAGGAACCTCATACGGCTTCTGTGACAGAGTTGCCTGAGGGGAAACCTCTTTTGGATATTGGCGCCGAATCAACGGCTTTATTCATTGAAACATTGAACAAATGTAAGACTTTGATTTGGAACGGCCCTGTCGGTGCTTTTGAAATTAAACCGTTTGATACGGCAACAAATGCGATTGCTAACGCCGTTGCAGAGTTGACAAGAGAAGGAAAGTTGACTTCTGTTGCAGGTGGCGGTGATACGGTTTCTGCACTCAAAAAGGCTGGTGTCAAGAAAGATTTGACTTATGTTTCTACAGCAGGCGGTGCTTTCCTTGAATGGATGGAAGGAAAGGTTTTGCCGGGCGTAAAGGTCTTAGGTTAAGTCTTTTAGAGTAAAAAAAAGGCGTTCCGAATTTTGGAGCGCCTTTTTTATAAAGAAATGCGTTCTAATCGTTCCAGCCAACGACGATAGCGTGCAGTGGATTGGTCGTTTTCTTTACTTTCCAAAATGCCTCCGTAACACCGAATTTTTTGAAGAAGAAGGGCATAGGATAAATCAACCTTTCTGCCGGTTATTTCTTCATACTTAAAAGCAATTTTTTGTACCAAATCAAAATCCCACTTCATGAGTGTTGCAAATTCGGAACTTAAATCTCGGCGACAGGCATTTCCGAAATCTATAACGCCGACAAGTCTGTTTTCTTTTAAAAGAAAATTGTTCTCGTTTAAGTCTGTGTGAGATAAGACAATGTTGTCTTCTTTTAAATCATAAGTTTCAAATGTACGAAGGATGTTGAGCAATTCTGTTTTTTCTTCGTTAGATAATGCACTACTTCGTTTTATAGTTTCTTCACTGATGCCATATTCTTCGGCAGAAAACTGCCAAACAGGAAGTGAAGTTTTTGTGCTGTGTAATTCCTTTAAAAATAGGGCTAAATCTTCTGCTAATTGCTTTTTTTTCAAGACTGATAAAGGGGATGACAATTGACTGTATTGTGTGCCTTCTATCAGAGAAT
>JAFQJY010000062.1 GCA_017414845.1 Alphaproteobacteria bacterium
AGCCGGCAACACATGAATACAATGCCATGGTGACAAAAGAGGTCGCTCACGTTGCTCATGAAGTCGGTATTTCCGTTGAGGGTGAGTTGGGTTGTATCGGTTCTTTGGAAACAGGTAAAGGTGAAAAAGAAGACGGACACGGTTTTGACGGTGCTATTGATAAGTCTAAACTGCTCACAGATCCGGATGAGGCACTTGCTTTTGTGAAAGAAACAGAGGTTGATGCGTTGGCTGTTGCCATTGGCACATCTCATGGTGCTTATAAGTTTACACGTAAACCGGACGGTGCGATTTTATCTATTGATACGATTAAGAAAATTCACGAAAAATTGCCAAACACACCACTTGTTATGCATGGTTCTTCTTCTGTTCCGCAAGATTTACAGGATATCATCAATACCTATGGCGGAAAAATGCCACAGACGTATGGTGTGCCTGTTGAGGAGATTCAGGAAGGTATTAAATATGGTGTTCGTAAAATCAATGTGGACACAGACCTGCGTATGGCTATGACAGGAGCCATTCGTAAAGTTTATACGGAAAAACCCGAAGAGTTTGATCCACGTAAGTACTTAAAACCTGCCATGGAAGCCATGCAGAAAGTTTGCGAGGCTCGTTATAACGAATTCGGTGCGGCCGGTCGTGCCCCTGCGATTAAGGCTATTCCGCTTGCTGATATGGCTAAACGCTATAAAGACGGCAGTTTAAAACCGGAATGTAAATAATGGTTCGGGTTGCACCCAGTATTTTATCGGCCGATTTTTCCTGCCTCGGCAAAGAGGTTGAAGCCATTTGTCGGGCAGGCGCCGATATGGTACATGTGGATGTTATGGACGGGGTCTTTGTTCCGAATTTAACGTTTGGTCCTCCTGTCATTAAAGCATTTAAACCTTTTGCCAGCGTTCCGTTGGATGTTCATCTGATGATGAGCCGTCCGGCAGATATGTTAGATGCTTTTATCAAAGCGGGCGCAGACCGAATAACACTTCATATGGAAATCAATCAAAACGTCGGAAAAATGTTGACTTCCTTACGGGAAAAAGGCATTCAGACCGGCGTTTGTTTGAAACCGAAAACGCCGACTTCTACGGTTATCAATTATTTGGATTTAATTGACTATGTTCTTTTGATGACCGTATAACCCGGTTTCGGAGGACAGGCTTTTCAGACATAACAATTACCGAAAATCATTCAATTGAAAAATATGTTCGGTAAAAGAAATATCAGTATTGAAGTAGACGGTGGTATCAACTATCAAACAGGGAAAATGGTCGTAGATGCCGGTGCAGATACGCTCGTTGCCGGCAGTTTTATTTTCTCGTCATCTAATCCGGCAGAAACAATTGCAACACTGAAAGGGCTTTAAAAATGACAAAGATTCTTGTGATAGAAGATGAACAGGCACTTCAAACCATTCTCGGATACAATCTTAAAACACAAGGGTATGATGTCATTGGCGTTTTAGATGGAAAAAAGGCTATTCCGATGATTGAAAAAGAAAAACCGGATTTAATTTTGTTGGATTGGATGCTCCCGAATATGTCCGGTGTTGATATTTGTAAAAGCATCAGACAAGACCATAAATTACGTCATTTGCTGGTTTTAATGCTTTCGGCACGAGGAGATGAAACAGATAAAGTGACGGCGCTTTCTATCGGAGCCGATGATTATATGACAAAGCCGTTTTCATTGCCTGAACTTCTGGCAAGGATTAAAGCCTTGCTTCGTCGTGCGACACCGAAACCACCTGAAGAATCGCAAATTATCGGTGAATTATCACTCAATTTGGAAAAGAAACAAGTTTTGAGAAACGATAAACTTATTCCATTAGGACCGACGGAATTTCGCCTGCTTCAAGTCTTGGCGTCACAACCTGAAAAGGTTTTTTCAAGAGAAGATTTGCTTAAAACAGTCTGGGGAGAGGCAATACACGTAGAAGAACGTACGGTAGATGTACATGTTAAACGCCTTCGCCAAGCCCTCAACAAGGGGTATAAAACCGATTTAATCCGTACCGTCAGACAAGCCGGCTACGCCCTTTTGCTTAAAGGGATTTAATAAATCCATAAAGGTTAAACTTCAAACATTTTTTGGAGCAGAGTGCAGATTTTCTTTTGGTTTTTTTCGGGCAATAAGCCGATTCTGTCAATAATGTCCGTTTTAGGAATTGTCTGAATTTTATCCAGCATTAAATAGGCATTTTTCCCCTTTAATACAACAGGAACACGAAAAGGAAGATTTCTTTTAAGTGTCGTTATCGGGACAATCATGACATACGGAAGCGTCAGGTTGAGTTCATCGGGAGATACGACCAAACACGGACGAATGGCCTTTTCTGTTTTTCGCATACAAACGGCAAAACGTTTCATCAGAGCCACTCCTCTTCGTTGCTTGTAAAAGGATTTTTTTCTTTTTCATTTTGCAGTGCCGTTATCCATTTTTCACGTCCTTCTTTCGGGGAGGATAAAACAAGAGTCTGATTTTTAACATCTATATCCACTTCCTGAGTAAAACCACACTTTTTAATCAGGGCTGACGGAATCCGAATTCCTTTGGAGTTGCCTATTTTAATTAAAGGAATTCTCATGCTTTTTCTCCCTTTTTACGAGGGGCTAAACATCCCGTTAAAATCATACTGAGCCGTCCGGCATCAGAACCCATGAGAACAGGTAGTAAAATATCTTTCTGATCGCTTTTTTGTGCCTTTTCTATCAGTTCTTCAAAAGAGGCCATATAACGGGTAATGGCAGAACGTACTTCCGGATTTTCCTCAAACATTTTTTTGATTTGTGTCTTTTTTTCTTTTTCAAGAACAGGAATAACGGCTCTTGTAAAAGCGTTTTTATCACCGGCATAGTATTTTTTCCACATTTCTTCTTCTGTTTTCGGCGTAAAAATACGGGCAATATCTACAGAAAAAGTTGCGAGTGCTTCCAAAATAACTTTGGCATCTTTCATAAATTTATCCGTTTCCATGTCGGCAAGTTCGGCTTTTGTTTGCTCCACATAGGCTTTTGCTTTCTGTGAAACATCCAAAATTTCATTGAGTTGAGATGTAATACCGACTTCTTTGATTTCTTCAATCTGTTTTTGCGTGTTGTTTAATGTTTGATTTAAGGCCTCAGCTTGTATGGCTAATTCGGTACTTAAATCATTTAAGTGATGAATTGCTCCATCGGAAAGTTGAAAGAGAGCCTGTGCCTGTTCGGCACTTTTTTCTTCGGCCTTGGAAATTTTGAAAAGTGTTTTTTCCACGTCTTCTTCCAGTTGTGTCCCCTGTTTTTTGAGTGCCGTTAAAATCTGTTCGGCATTGTCTATCAGTGTTTTGTTACTCTGTGCCGTTTGATTTTCGTAATTTTTAAACAGATACTCTATCTTCTCGGTATGTTCACCAAGTGTTTGCGTTACTTCTTCTGCTCTGCTTAAAGAGGTTTGGTTTTTATCCGTCGCCGTAGAAAGCGCCGTAGAAATTTTTTCTACCTGTTCCTTGTTAGCCTTTAA
The DNA here is from genome assembly GCA_017414845.1 of Alphaproteobacteria bacterium. The sequence continues at coordinate 3,502 of JAFQJY010000062.1, forward strand.
GACCTCGGACAGTTCCGTCATCAGTTGATGAATTTTGGCAGAAGTGTTTTCAAGAGCCGTTGCTCTTTCTTTTAAATAAAAAGTGATTTCTTTGGTTGTTTCGTTTGTTTTTTCCGTTGCTTTGGAAATAACAGTAATATGTTTTGCCAATTCTTTTGTCGTCGCAACCGTATGTGAATCGGCATGACTGACAACACCGGCTAAATCATCAATCCAAAGTTTTAAATCCTTTTTAACGGTTCCCGTTTGCTCGGCGACTTCCATAAAGACTTTTTTAAACTCCTGAATCTGCGAACGAAGCGAATCCGTCAGTGTCTTTGTGTAAACAGCCCCTTCTTCCGTCGGATACATCAGTTGGCTCATATAAGTCCGTAAGACTTTTGTTTCCTCTTTCAACTGATTTTTACGTTCAATCCAAGCGATAACAAACCAAATCAGCGCCAGTGGAAAAATCTGACTTAAAACTGTTCCGACGAGTTCTGCCGGCGCCAGTTTATACCGATATGTCCACCAACCGACTTTATGAAAATAATCCAAAGCCACAAAAAGCCATAAAACAGATAAAATGATGCCCAACCAATAAATCGGTTTTTGCCACCAGGCATCTTTTTTAAAGACTAAATCACTGAAATCGTTACTCATCAGACCCTCTCTTTCTTTTTTTATAAAGCATAGAAGAACTTTTTAAATTTTGCAAGATGTAATTACAAAGAACTTACTTTATTGTCAAAAAAGGCTTATATCTGCCGTGGGTAAGATTTTATCAGCCTGAATTTGATGTTTAAACCACGTGTATTGTCGTTTGGCATAATTTCGGGTTGCCTGAGAGGCCTTTAAAATGGCATCATCAATACTGATTTCACCTAAAAGAAATCCGCTGAGTTCTTTTACGCCGATGGCTTGAAAGACGCCCCCCGTCTTGTCAGGATTCTTTTCCAAAAGAGTTTTTACTTCGGAAAGAGCGCCGGCATTTATCATTTTTTGAAAACGTTTATTACAACGTTCATAAAGAGCCTGTCTTTCCGGCAAAATAAGAATACTCTCAAAATGTCCCTTTACGGGTTTACGAGTGGGTTGCATATACCAATAGGACAGAGGTTTCCCCGTCGCTTCCAAAACTTCCAGCGCCCGCATTTGTCTTTGCGGGTCAAGAGGCGCATCTTCACCGAGTCTGGCTTTTCTTTCTTCATCACTTAAACTTCGTACAAAAGTCCGCACATCATCCGGAATCTCAGGAATGTCGTGGATACCTTCTAAAAGTATTTTAAAATACATACCTGTTCCTCCGACGAAAATCGGTGTTTCAATATCATCAATGATTTCTTTGACTTTTTCCAGCCAAAAAGCCACATTACATTTTGAAAAAGCATCCATAAATCCATAAAGATGATGAGGAACAACAGACATATCTTCATTTGTCGGTTTTGCCGTCAATAACGGTACATCTTCATAGACTTGAAGGGAGTCGGTGTTGACAATTTCTCCACCGACTTTTTGTGCGAGGTTTATGGCAAAATCACTTTTTCCGGAGGCAGTCGGCCCCATAACAGCATACATTTTTTTCATAGCGTTTATTGTAGTGGCTTTTTCTTGACATTTCGTTAATTTTTAAGTAGGCTTTTTTTAAAGGAATACATTTATGACTGACAGATATCCCGTTCGGGCTACAGAAGAAATTATAAAAGAACAATGGAAAAACCGTTTGTTTTCAAACGAGCATTTTCCTTTAAAAGAGGCTTTGTTTAAAGATATGGCGTTTCGCTTAAAAGGAGCAGAGTTTGAAAATGGTGCGTCAGGTTTTGCAGATGCCGGTATTTTACTCCCGTTCATGCCGTCTGATGATGATATTTATTTTTGTCAGACTTATGGCGGGGATGCGTTTCGATTGTCTCTCTTGACGGAAAAGAAAGTTGATTCGGATACACTTTTACCCAAATGGCGCTTTGTCAATGCCCTTTGGCAAAAAATGAGGGAGTTAAAGTCTAATGTCAGTATTGATGTAATTACAAAGTATATACCTCAAACCTTTCTTGAAGTGCAGATTTTAATGGATTTGCAGAAAAACGATTTTTATCATGCCTTTTGTGAAATCAAAAAACTGATAAAGGAAAAACATCCTCTTTTGCCGTTATTTTTGTACCCGTTCACGCCGATGCTCGTTTTATCGTTTTATCCCGAAATTCATAAAGTGATGCCTGTTTTTTACGAAGGACTTGGGAAAAATGCAACGAAAGAATTTGTGCAGGTTTTTTATAACGGCCGTTTCTGCGGTTTCATTGAAAAGACAGAAAAAGAGGTTATTTTAAAAGAAGCCTTGTCTTTAAAACGACTTCAAGGTAAAATACCCTCACGTATGGTTTTTGATAAAGAAAGGATTTTGAATGTTTGGGATTAAAAAAACGGCTCTCTGTTTGGTTTTATGTCTCTTGACTTCTTGTGGTTTTCGCCCCGTTTATTATACGGGGAAAGGGGAGGTTCCGTTTGATGCTAAAACGGCAACGATACAAATTATGCCTATTCCTGATGAAATCGGGCGTATTTGCAAGCAGGAACTTAAAAATAATCTCAATCCGGAAAATAAAAATGAGCCGTACAAGTATCGGCTAAATGTATCTCTGGATAAACAGGAAATTCGTGATCAGGGTATTTTGGAAGATAATACGGCAACAAGAGCAACCATGATTATGAAAGCACATTATTCTTTGACGGAAATCGCAACCAGAAAAGAAGTGGCCAAAGGAACTGTTTTTGCCGAATCCAGTTATAACATTCTGCGTGCGAATCCTTATGCGACCATTACAAAAGCAGATTCTACGGAAAAAGAACTCGTAAAAAATCTGGCTAATCAAATTGCCTTACATTTGACGGAGAAAATCAGAGACAAATGAAATTAAAAAACTTTCAACTTGAAAAAACACTTTCTTCTTTAAAAGGGATTTTGATTTACGGAACAGATACGGGTGCCGTTAGTCAAACGGCGCAAACCGTTTTGAAAAAACTCGGTGTTTTCGGTGATGATTTTGCCGTCGTTAAAATGGATTCGGACACTTTAAAAGAAACGCCGACGGCTTTTGCAGATGAATTAAATGCCATCGGTCTTTTTTCGTCTTCCAGAGTCATTTGGTTTAAAAATCCGACTGATTCGTTTGTTAAAGAGGCCGAAGATTTTATTGATACCTATAACGGGGACACGTTTGTTTTAATGACATCGGATTCACTGAACACAAAATCAAAACTCGTCAAAGCATTTGATAGTGGCGCCAATGTCGGTTCTTTGGGGTGCTATCCTTTAAACGCAGGCGATATTCGGACTTTGGTTCAGACAACGCTGTCGGAAGCCCGTTTGACAATATCGTCGGATGCCCTTTCTCTTTTGTGTTCCTATCTTGAAACGGACAGGGGTATTATTACCGGCGAACTTGAAAAACTGATTCTTTATATGGGAGATAAAACGATTGTTTCGGCGCAAGATATTATCAATGCTGTCGGTAACGGTTCGTCTGTCAGTATGGATGATTTAATTTATGCCGTTTTCGGCGGAAAACATTTAGAGGTTCAGCGCATTTTTGAACTGATGCTTGCCGAGGGAAATCAAGTTGTTCAAATTACACGGGCTTTTATTTTAAAAATCAATACGCTTTTAGTTGTTTTATCTAAAATCAGACAAGGGGCAACGCCTGAATCGGCGATTAAATCCACCCCGCCTTTTATTCCTTTTAAATACGAGGGAGTTTGGCGTTCGGTTGTTACTCGTTGGAGTGAAAAAGATGCTAAAAAAGCCCTTTCTCTTTTACTTGAAGCCGAACGGGATTGTAAAACAGGTCTGCCGGCAGAAGTTATATGTAATCGTGCGTTGACAAGTTTAACAAACGCAGGAAAAAAACTTATCCGATAAGGATTAAAAATCAGGCTTACCGATAAGGGCAAGCCTGACGATAAAAATATTTTAAAATTTACGGCACAACGGCAAGGGACTGAACATCTATTTGTCTGCTTCCCATATCCTCTACGTCAATCTCACCGTAAATACGAACAGGCGTTGTGTCCGTTACTTCAAAACCGGTCCACTCATCCATTTCAATTTCAACAGGAATCGTTCCCGTTTTATCTTTAAATGTATAGGTGTTACGTCCGGTTTGTTCTACAATCATGCCCTCCAACAACACATCTGCGTCATCAGGCATTCTGTGGGCCTGTTCTACCGTAGAAACGGCTTGTGCTTTTGAAAAAGTCTGAGCGCTTTGTGCCGTCATCGGCAGAACAAATGCTAAGCAAGATAATAAAAGATATTTTTTCATATTTCTTCTCCTTCTCTTATAAGGTAGAAACATTTCTTACGAAAAGCAATAAAAAAGACATACAGATACGTATTTTTTAAAAATCAAGCCAAATAGAACTGTATTGTCGTCCTGATTTTTCTTTGTCTCGGCGAAAACTGTTGTAGGCAGTGTTTGAAAAAGTATCAATATCTGTTATTTCAATTGCCGAAATGCCGGCAAGCGTAAGCCGTTCTTTCACATATTCAGGTAAATTAAAATGAAGCCCGTCATTAAAGGGGATAAAAAACTTTTCCATGTCCGGTGAAGAAAGTTTCTTCATTTCTTCGGATACAGGGTAACTTTCCACATGAATACAAGGCCCGATAACGGCGACTATATCCGTTGCGCCCTTTTTCATCATTTGAATAACGGCCTGTTCAATGACGCCTGTCATCGCTCCTTTCCAGCCGGCATGAACGGCAGAAATAACAGGCTTGTGTTTATCTGCTAATAACACGGGCGCACAATCGGCCGTTTTTACCGTTATTGTTTTTCCTTGTTGTGTTGTTATCCACGCATCGGCTTTCGGTAAAGAAGTATCATTAAACGTATCTGCATCAATGACACGAACGGAATGGATTTGTTCAAGTAACATAGGGTTGGGTACCAACGGATTTTCCGTATTGTCACAAAAGGCATACCTGACAAACGGTATTTTATCCAGTAATTGACTTTTGAGCATTTTTGTTCCTTTTCTTTAATTCTCTGCGTGCTTGTTTAAATATTTTTTTATCTTGTTTTTTCATCAAACGGGCTTCTTTTTTTGTCTGCCTTTTTTCGGCACGAGCCTCTTTTTTAGCAATTCGTTTTTCTTTGTGTTTCTCCAAACTTTGCCGAATTTTTTCACGCCAATAGCGACGTCGTTCTTCTGCATTGGCACGACGGGCATGATAACGAACGAGCCATTTATATGTCCAGAAATAACCGACCGTTCCGCAAATAAGAGCCCAAGGCAAACAGCCGACAACCATCGCCGTTCCCCAATCTTTAAATAAAAGGCCGATAAAAAGCATAATCGCCTTACCGATTTCAAGAGGTGAAACACTTCCGGCAAAAGCACTGTGTGCCGTTGCAATGAAAGAATCATAAGCGTTGATACCTGCGATATCTCCCATGAGGATTTTACCGGTTAT
>JAFQJY010000063.1 GCA_017414845.1 Alphaproteobacteria bacterium
AAACATATGTCAATCCAACACGATGACAGAAGTCAATTGTCGCCGGATCACCACCATGCTCACCACAGATACCTAATTTGATATCGGCACGTGTTGCACGACCTTTTTCAACAGCAAAACGAACTAAGGAACCGACACCTTCCTGATCCAAAGAAGCAAACGGGTCAGCGTCATAGATGCCTTTTGCAACATATTCAGGTAAGAAGTTACCCGCATCATCACGGCTCATACCCAAAGTTGTTTGTGTTAAGTCGTTTGTACCGAAGCTGAAGAATTCTGCCGTTTCGGCAATTTTGTCAGCAACCAATGCAGCACGTGGCAATTCAATCATTGTACCGATTTTGTACTCTAATTTCTTGCCGGCTTTTTCCATAACTTCTTCAGCCATCTTGACAACAGCCGCTTTCATCAGGTCTAACTCTTTCTTTGTGCCGACGAGCGGAATCATAACTTCAGGAACAATGTCTTTTCCTGTTTCGTTAGAAACTTCAACAGCAGCTTCAAAGATAGCTTGTGCCTGCATCTCATAGATTTCCGGATAGGTAACACCTAAACGGCAACCACGGTGTCCTAACATCGGGTTAGCTTCATGTAAGGCAGCTGTACGAGCAGCAACTTCCTCAACAGGAACACCCAATTGTTGAGCGATTTCAATTTGCTCTTCTTTCTTGTTCGGTAAGAACTCATGCAAAGGCGGATCCAACAAACGAATCGTTACAGGCAAGCCTTCCATAATCGTGAACAGGTCAACAAAGTCCTGACGTTGGAACGGAAGCAATTTTGCCAATGCTTTACGACGATCTGTTTCGTTGTGTGCCAAAATCATTTCACGCATGTTGTTGATACGAGCCGGATCAAAGAACATGTGTTCCGTACGGCACAAACCGATACCCTGAGCACCGAATTTACGAGCTGTGGAGGCATCCAACGGTGTTTCAGCATTTGTACGAACCTGTAATTGACGGATTTCGTCAACCCAACCCATGAACTCACCGAAGTTACCGGTCATTTCCGGAAGAACGAGTTTCATTTCGGAGTTGATAACTTCACCTGTGGAACCGTCAATAGAAATGATGTCGCCCTCTTTAACAATTGTTTCGCCGACTTTAAAGAATTTACCGGCATAGTCAATGCGTAATTCAGGAACACCGGAAACACACGGTTTACCCATACCACGAGCCACAACGGCAGCGTGTGAAGTCATACCGCCACGAGCCGTCAAGATACCTTCGGCAACATGCATACCTCCGATATCTTCCGGAGATGTTTCAATACGGACGAGAACAACTTTTTTGCCTTGAGCAGCCCAGTTTTCAGCGTCAGCAGCAGAGAAAACAACCTGACCGACGGCAGCACCCGGAGAAGCCGGAAGTCCACGAGCCATAACTTCTTTCTTAGCGCCCTTTTCAAACATCGGGTGAAGTAATTGGTCAACCTGAGCGGCATCAACACGCATAATAGCTGTTTTCTTGTCAATCAAGCCTTCTTTAACCATCTCAACGGCGATTCTCAAAGCCGCTGTACCGGTACGCTTACCGTTACGTGTTTGAAGCATCCACAATTTACCATCTTGAATCGTGAATTCCATATCCTGCATATCTTTGTAGTGATCTTCCAATTTAGCACGGATGTCGGATAATTGTTTGAACAATTCAGGGAATTCTTCTTCCATACACGGAGCCGTCACACCGGAACGATCTTTGACGAGTTTCGTCATCGGTTGCGGTGTACGAATACCGGCCACAACGTCTTCACCCTGAGCGTTTTTCAAGTATTCGCCATAGAAGTAATTTTCACCGGTCGCAGGGTCACGAGAGAAGCAAACACCTGTTGCAGAGTTGTCTCCACTGTTTCCGAAAACCATCGTCTGAACGTTGACGGCTGTTCCCCATGTTGCAGGGATGTTGTTGAGTTTACGATAAATAACGGCACGTTCAATCATCCAAGAACCGAATACGGCACCGATACCACCCCACAATTGCTCTTGCGGATCTTGTGGCAAAGGTTTGCCGGCTTTTTCACAGATATCCTTGAACTCGGCAATAACGGCTTTTAATTGGTCAACCGTCATTTGGTTGTCAAATTTATAGCCATTTTCGTCACGAACACGATCCAAAACATGTTCAAAGTGAGAAGAATGAACGCCCATAACAACGTCGCCATACATTTGAATAAAACGACGATAACTGTCATAAGCGAATTTTTCGTTACCGGAAATTTTTGCCAAACCTTTAACGGTTTCATCATTTAAACCGAGGTTTAACACTGTGTCCATCATACCCGGCATAGAAACACGAGCGCCTGAACGAACTGAGAACAATAACGGATTTTCGGCATCACCGAACTTTTTGCCCATTTTAGCTTCAATTTCAGCCAAAGCAGTGTTGACTTGTTCTTTTAAATCGGCCGGATATTGTTGACCGTTCTCATAAAAATATGTACAAACTTCTGTTGTAATGGTAAATCCCGGAGGAACCGGAACGCCGATGCTGGCCATCTCAGCAAGGTTAGCACCTTTACCGCCCAGCAAATTTCTCATATCGGCGCGGCCTTCAGCTTTGCCATCTCCAAACGTATAGACCCATTTTGTCATGGATATAAACCCTTTCATAATAAATAAAAATTGCCTCTTTTCGGGAGGAATGCACCTGCATCCCATTCAAGCCCTAGAGGACTCTCATTAAACAGGTGATTTTTAACACGATTTCCGACACTATGCAAGCAAAAAATAAAAACTTACTTCTTTTTTTGAAAAATTGGATGTGAAGGGAAAGCGGAAAAGATAAGAATGAAAGTTTTTGTGTGAAAAAAAAGTCCCCCAAGAGGAGGACTTTTCTGTTGGATTTTCCCAAAAAAGACTTAACGTTTTGAGAACTGGAACCGTTTACGGGCTTTCGCACGACCCGGTTTCTTACGCTCAACAGCACGACTGTCACGTGTCAAGAAACCACCTTGACGTAATGTTTTGTGCAATTCCGGCTCAAATAAGTCTAAACAACGGCTGATGCCATGGCGTAAAGCACCGGCTTGACCGGAAAGTCCACCACCACTGATTGTGCAAACAACATCATAAGCACCGACACGATCCGTCGCAACAAATGGTTGATTGATAATCATTTGAAGAACAGGGCGGGCAAAATATGTTTCCATCTTTTCACCGTTGACGGTAATGTTACCTTTGCCCAATTTTAACCAAACACGGGCAACGGCATCTTTTCTCTTACCGCTGGCATAGGAACGACCGAATTTATCCTTTTTCGGTTCACGTTTTGTCTCCTGAACTGGAGCAATTTCTTTCATTTCTTCCATTTTTAGAGACTCCTTACATTCTTCTTATTCTTTGAGGCAATGTCCAAAACCATCGGGTTTTGAGCAGTGTGCGGATGCTCGGCACCGGCATAAACACGCAATTTCGTCATTTGAGCACGACCGAGTTTGTTTCTGGAAATCATGCGTTCAACGGCTTTCATGATAACACGTTCCGGATGCTTTTCCAAAATTTCGGCAACGCCCTCAGTTTTGATACCACCGGCATAACCCGTGTGATGATGATAAACTTTATCTTGTAATTTATTACCTGTTAAAGCAACTTTTTCGGCGTTGATAACAACGACGTAGTCGCCACAGTCCATATGAGGTGTGTAGCAAGGTTTGTGTTTTCCGCGAAGAAGAATCGCAATCTGGCTTGCTAAACGTCCCAAAATCAGATTTTCAGCGTCAATGAGATACCAATCTCTTTTAATCTCACCGGCTTTGATACATTGAGTTGTTTTCATTTTGTTTCCTTTTTAAATTTAACTAACGAATCGCATTTTATCAAAAAAAAATTCAAAGTCAAGCATTTTTTCGCTTTTTTTGAATAAGGTATAATAATACCGTATTTGAAAAGCCTTTAAAATCAATAATTCGCCGATGATTTGTTTTTGTCCGAATTTTGACTTGTATTTTTTTATGAAACTGACTATGCTTTATTCTGAAAAGGGATAGGACGATGTTTCATAAGATTAAAGCGGGTATAAAAAACACATTGTTTGTTTGTTTCGGTATTTTTTTAGGATTGGCTC
>JAFQJY010000064.1 GCA_017414845.1 Alphaproteobacteria bacterium
AATGTTGTCGGGTGCGTCAGTTTACCGATTGTTTTCGGTAATTTGGGCAAAGAGCGTCTGAAAGATATTTGGCAAAAAGGACAAAAAGATACGACAAGCGTTCTTTACAAATGGCAACATGTTCTTCTCGCAGAATGGAAAGACTGTTTTAAGGAAGAGTATTGTCGTTTTTGTCATTTCTGTCCCGGTATGGGAATGCTTGAAGATAAACTCTACGCTAAATCAGAGTTGCTTTGTAAATTGGCTAAAATGAAGATGGAAATCTTTTATAAACTAAAAGATAAAAAGACGGAAGTTCCTTATCAAAACGGAACTTGTTTTATGAAATAATGAAAGGAGATAAGAATTGAGTGAAAGATTTAAAGAATTTATACGTGAATATATGTCTGAACGGTTTTATGTAGAGGGAGAAGATAAGGATTATTATTTTGGAGAATGTCCGCTTAATGAATATCTGACGGTTTTTTATAATCCCGAAATATGTAAATGCAACGAAATTGTTTCCGGATTAAAAAGTGCACATTTTTATGATATTGCTCAATTTGAGACCCGACGAATGTTCGATGCACATGCTGTATGTGTTTTAGACCTGTCATCCTCTGCGTTTCGTATAGAAGGAGGAACTTTTCGGTTAGATGTTTCTGTGGATGGCGACACAGGATCCGAACGTGCACATTTTCGGTATTTGAATGTTTTGCCAAAAGGAGCGTTGGAAGACCGTATTAAAAATGAGCCGGAAAGATGGGCTTTGTATGAAAAATGGAGAGAAAAACAAAAAGACGATGACTTATCTTAAAAGAAAAAAAAGCGTCCGAGAGGACGCTTTTTTCGTGTTCTGTAATTCAAACTATTTATATTGATAGGTTTTATTGACATCTACCTCTATATAATTTCGGTCGGGATTAAGGTCTCTTTGAACTTTCTTGTAATCTTCCGAATCTGATACATCTTCGGGAATGGTGACCGTTTCCGTGACGGTTCTTGTGTTGATTGTTCCTCCGTCTGTTGTCGTTAAATCCCGCTTGACCGTCATTGTTCTTGTTTTTTTCGGGCGAACAACGGTTTCATCCGGATGCTCATAAGTAACACCACCCCGATAGGGTGAATTTCTGTCGTAATTATTATAACCACAGGCAGTCAGTGAAAGACAGGAAACGGCGCATAAAAGACATAAAGTTTTTTTCATTTTTTCTCTCCGTTTATTAGTGATCTCTTGATAAAATAAATTCGGCCAGTTCACGCAGAATTTCAGCACGTTCTCCGAAAATTTTAAGTTCTGCAACGGCGTGATCGGTGAGTTCCCGTGCCTTTTCTTTAGCCTTGTCAACGCCGACAAGAGAAACAAAAGTCACCTTGTTACAGTCAATGTCCCGACGCAAATTTTTACCGACTTTTTCAACAGCACCCTCAATATCCAGAATATCATCCGTAATTTTGAATGTCAGACCGATATCGGAAGCATAGTTTTTAAGTGCCTGTCGTTCCTCAAAGGTTGCTTTTCCAAGGATTGCGCCTGCTTCACAGGCAAATCCCAGCAATCGTCCCGTTTTTTGACTTTGAAGCCTGATAACGTCCGTCATTGTCATTTCAAGGTCCGTTTCTGCCATTAAATCAAGCATTTGTCCGCCAACCATTCCTCGGGCACCGGCAGCAGCTCCGAGTGCCGTAATCAATTCACAACGAACGGCAGGGTCAAGAGGTGTTTGTTCCGCCGCAATAACTTCAAATGCACGTGTTAAAAGACCATCGCCTGCCAAAATAGCAGTTGCCTCATCAAAGGCTTTATGGCAACTGGGTTTCCCCCGTCTTAAATCATCATCATCCATAGCCGGCAAATCGTCATGAATCAAAGAATAACTGTGTATCATTTCAAGAGCCGTTGCAATACGAATGCTTTTTTCCGGACTGATACCGAATATCTCAGCCGTTGAAATCAAAAGAAGAGGGCGAAGTGCTTTTCCACCACCGATAGAGGCATAACGCATCGCCTCAACAACACGTTTTTCAGGAACAGTCGGTAAAGGAAGAAGTTTGTCTAATTCCATATCCACCAGTTTTCTGACTTCTTTTACCTTATCACTCAATAATGTCATTTTCAGTCTCCTTTCCGATAATTTCGTCATTTTGAATAATCAGTTTATCTATACGCTCTTTGGCGTTTTTCAGTTTTTCTTCACAGATTTTTTTCAAAGCACAACCTTTTTCGTAAGCGCTGACTGCCTCTTCCAGTTTGATGTGTCCGCTTTCAAGTTGGTAGACAATCTCTTCCAGTTGTGTCAATGCGTCTTCAAATGAAATATCTTCTGTCATCCTTTTCTCCTTTTCCTTTAAAGTATCACAAAGTTTTTTTTCCGTCTAGCATTATTTTAAAGAAAATGCTACACTATATAAAAAAGGTCGTAAACAGGAGAATATAAAATGAAAAAAGCAAATGAAATATTGGTGAAAAGAGGTGTACATTTACCTAAGTTTGAAGAACATGCCACAGAAATACAAACACAGAAAATCGTTGATTCTTTCGTGAAAAAAAATGATGAAGAGGGGTTGCGGATTTTTGTTGCCGGTGGTTCTCGTCCCGGAAATAGTCCTGTTTATGAAGAAGAAGCCTACGCTTTAGGGATAAAAATTGCAGAAATGAACTTTAAATTGGATTTCGGACTTTCAAGTAACGGAATTATGGGCGCTGTTGCCAAAGGCGTTTTAAATGTTTGGGCTAAGCAAGAGAGAAATGATGTCCCTATTAAAGGAATAACAACAAAAGAGTATCTGGCGTTTTGTCAAAAAGATGAGGTTATAGAGCATATCCATGATGTGATAGTCGCCCATACATTGGAGGAGAGAAAAAACCAACTTTTGAATGCAGACTTTGTTATTTTTGCGCCCGGAGGAATAGGAACATTGGACGAGTTAGTCTATGATTGCGTCGCTATGCAGGACGGTTTTTTACCTCTGAAACCTTTTATTATTTTTAATGTGGAGGGGCATTACTATCATATTTTGGAATACCTTAAAGAGATTTACATTAAAGGGTTTTCAAATGCGACTCCTTTTATCGTTGTTGATAACAGTGAGGAAGCAGGTGTCGCCTTTCAGGTTTTGAAGTACAGATATAAAGTACCCCCGAAGAAAGAAGATGTGTTGTCAACGGTTGAAGATATTATACACATACTGCCGTATGTTATTGAGGAAAAACAGACAAATCCGAGAACACCGGTGGAAACAATTTTAAAAAGAATAGAGAGTACGCCTGAACTTGCAGAGGATGGTGAAAAGGCCTATTTGCGTAAAGAAATAGAACGTATGTACGGTCGACTTGAAAAAGCCGGACAGGATACGGCATCCGTCAGTGAAAAACTGACAGGGCTTAAACAAAGAAGAAAAAAAGTAAATTAGGAGATAATTTATGGATTTTATCAATGGACCTATTTTAGTCGTATCTCTTCTTTTTGTTTTGAGTATACTGACAAGTCTTGTTTCCAACAGGGCTAATATTCCGTTGATTCTGGTTTTTTTGTGTATCGGTTTAATCGTGGGTGATGTCAGTGCCGGTCGTGTTTTAAATGAATTACATCATCCAAAGGTTGCTTTTTTCATCGGAAGTATGGCGCTGGCTCTGATTTTGTTTGACAGCGGGTATCAAACAACGTTTAAGAGTTTAAAAAAAACGGCAACTCCCTCACTCGTTCTTTCTAGCGTCGGAGTTTTTCTGACTTCTCTTTTTTTAGCACCTGCGACACACTACATACTTGAAATCGGGTGGTTAGATTCATTTTTGTTGGCGTCAATTATCGGTTCTACCGATTCTGCCAGTGTATTCTTTCTGCTGAGTAAGGGAGGGGTTTGTGTTCGTGAAAAAATTAAATCTACATTAGAGGTAGAATCCGGTTCAAATGACCCGATGGCAATTTTCCTGACTTTTTCTTTTATCAGTATTATCATAGGGAAACATGATATTTTTTCTTTTTATTTAGTCGGAAATTTCTTTCTTCAAATGGGAATAGGTGCCTGTATGGGGATAGCACTCGGTTATTTGATAAAATGGGTTTTGGATAAAGCAAGTCTGGATACGGCTCTTTATCCGATACTTGTTTTGTGTATGGCGATGACAGGCTTTTCCGTTACAAATATGTTTTTAGGCAGTGGTTTTTTAGCACTGTATATTGCCGGTTTTTTGGTGGGAAACTTAAAAGTACAGGGAAGTCATCAAATCCTTCGTTTCCAGAGTACACTTTCGTGGTTTTCTCAAATTGTGATGTTCTTAACACTCGGTTTTTTCGCAGATATTCAAAAATTTCCGAATTTAATTGCGCCGTCGTTGTTGACAGGTTTGTTTTTAATTCTAATCGCAAGACCATTGGCGGTATTTATTTGTCTTGCGCCGTTTAAGTATCGTTTAAATGAAAAGATCTTTATTTCTTTTGTGGGTTTAAGAGGCGCAACTTCTATTTTGCTGGCACTGGCACCGCTTGTTTTTGACTTGCCGTCTGCAGAAAAGATTTTCAGCGTTACTTTTTTAATGGTGCTTGTTTCATTGGGAATACAAGGCTTTTTAATGGTACCGTTCGCTCGGTTATGCAGAGTGGATTTGCCGATACGTGAACGCCCACCGATAAAAACAGAGATAGATTTACCTGGGATGAAAGACAGTTTTTTGGTCGTTTATAAACTAACGGAAGATTCTCCGGTCGTTTGTGGTGAGAAAATGCCTAAATGGGTTCGTCCGATTGCCGTTCACAGGGGTAATATGGCCTATAACGGGAAAAATATCAAGAATTTCAAGTCGGGGGACAGAGTGTATTTTTATGTTCCTAACGAAGCACAAATGGGGGAATTGGATAAATTGTTCGGTGGAGGGATTTTGTCGGAAACAGAAGCCCCTCTGGGCGATTTTGTCGTTTCGCCTATGGCGACATTAAATGATTTAAAATTTTTTTACGGGATAAATGTTTCCGAAGAAAGTTCTTCAAAAACACTCAAAGAATTGTTGGAGGATAATTTTTCGGATTTGGAAACAGGAGACAGATTTTCATTAGGACTTATAGAATTGGTTATTCGTAAAGTTGAGAATGGGGAAGTCGTGGAAATAGGCATTGCCTTGGAAAGTGATAAAAACAGAAAAGCGAAAAAGATTCAGTTTGTTCAAAAGAAAAAAATATAAGGACTTGCATTTAAAAATCGAAAGGAGTATAACTGACAACAAATTTGTTGTATAAAGTTAGAAGGAAAGAAAAATGAAAAAGAGTATTGTTTTGATTTTTTTGATGTTGGTTTTGGGCTGTATTTCAGCCGGAACTTACTACTATTTCAAAGGGAAAGAAAAGAAAACGGCCACAGCTCCGATTTTAGAAGTTGGTGTCTCTGTTGCCAAAGAACAGGATTTCTATCCGGAGCAGTCTTTTGTGGCTAAAATTGAATCTATGGACAGAGTTGCCATTCGGGCTCGTGTTACGGGTTTTCTGACAAAACGTCTGTTCACGGAGGGTGAAGAAGTTCAGGAGGGACAGGTCCTTTTTGAAATTGAAAAAGATCAGTTTGCCGCTAATGTGCGAAATGCCGAGGCTATGCTGGCTAAGGCGCAGGCTGCTGAGGCAAATGCTTTGGCGCAATACAACCGTGCAAAAGATTTGATTAAGACAAAAGATATTTCAGAGGCCAGATTGGACGAGAGAGAGGCTGATTGGAATTCTGCAAAGGCGCAGGTAAAACAGGCTGAGGCCGAACTGGATGTCGCAAAACTCAATCTGGACTATACGGATATCAGAGCACCGATGAACGGGCGTATCGGTGAAACACTTTACAGTGTCGGTTCTATCATCGGTCCTGAAAGCGGGGATTTGGCATTTATGGTCAGTACAAATCCGATGTATGCCGTTTTCTCTGTTTCTGAAAATCAGTTGCTTGATATGCGTCATTCTGCCGATATTTTGTCGGGGGGTGATGATAGTGTTGAGTTTTCGTTTCAATTTTCTGACGGTGTGTTTTATCCTTTGAAAGGAGCGTTCAATTTTATGGATGTTGCCTTGGATAATCAGATGAATACTTTGAAGTTGCGTGCAACATTCCCGAACCCGAATAACGAATTGATTGCCGGTCAATACGGTCGTGTCTTTTTAAAGGCAAAAACACCGAGGGTCGCTTTGGTTATTCCGAAACTGTCCGTTCAAAGGGATTTAGCCGGAAATTATGTGTACATTGTGGATGCAGAAGGAAAATTGGCAACGGCACGTATCAAAACGGGGTTTGATGTCGGAAAAGATATGGTTTCCGTAAAAGAAGGACTAAATGTCGGGGATAGAGTTATTATCAATAATTTCCAAAAGATTGC
>JAFQJY010000065.1 GCA_017414845.1 Alphaproteobacteria bacterium
CCCGCCTTACAGAATCGTTTATACTAAACTTTTTCCTCTTTTGCAAGAGGATTTTGTTTTATTTTTTCACTTATATCCTTATCCAAATCTTCAATCATCATATCTAGCATATCCACAAACATCGCATCCCGCTCATTGATACTGGATTTCATAGGAAGTGTTCCGGCAACAGTACCTGAACTTTCATAAGTTGCAACAACTTTTTCTGCCCCTTCTTTCACATTTAAAACGACGTCATAATTGAGTGTATACTTGTAATTATCATACACAAAAAAACTTTCCTCTGGCGCATCTTCCCGAAGCATTTCGGCTTTTCTGACGACAAACTCTGCCGTAAAAGGTTTTTCATAGTTCCCTCTCAACCGAATAAATGCCCAATTTTTCAGACTTCTTTCAGGCGACATCGGCATTTGATTTTCCACATGTGGAAGCCTGCCGTCATTTTCTACAAGCGAAACTAATTGTATCTCTGTCACAGGCAAAAATAAGGCGCCTTTATAGGCATAATCCTTGACCCGAACCGGCGTCGTATATTTCGGCAGACAGCCACCTACACAAAACAAAAGTAAAAAAAGAATAGTTTTCATTTTCATCATTTTCGTTTATTATAGTCATCTATAAAGGAACTTGTCAATGCGAATTATTACAAAAAAACGACTTTATAATAAGGCTCTTGCCTATCTGTCCCGTTATGAAAGTACAACAGCGAATCTGAACGCTGTTCTTTATCGTTCCGTCAAGAGAGCAGTAAACGAGGGACAAGAAATTTCAAACGACGTTTCTGTTTGGATTGCTGAAATCGTCAAAGAAATGGAAAAACTCGGCTATGTCAATGACAAGCGTTACGGAGAAAACCTGCAACGTCGTCTTCTCTCAGGCGGAAAATCCGTTCGCCTTATCAGTGGAAAATTAAAAATGGCAGGTCTTACAGATGACCTAATTGACGAAATTCAAGAAGAAACAAATAAAACTGCCGACGAACTTGATTTAGAATCGGCAACTGCTCTTGTTAGAAAGAAAAAAATCGGATTTCTTCGTCCCGAAGAATTGCGCAAAGATTTTTATAAAAAAGATTTAGCCGTTCTCGGACGTGCCGGTTTTTCCTTTGAAATCGCAAAAAAGGCTCTCAGTGGAGAAGAGGACTAACCGTTTTCCTGATAAAGAAGAGCCGTAGACGCCAACAAAATTACGACAACAGACGGACCAAACGCCGCCAAGAAAAACGGCAAAGAACCGGAAACACCGAGTGCTGTTGTCAGTCTTGACAGAAAAAACAGAACGAAACCACAGACAAAAGCACCGCAAATTTTCATCAAAACACCACCTTGTCGTTGATTGGGCGTCATACCGAAAACAGATGCAACCAACACCATAGACAGTAATGAAAACACCGACGCAAGCAAACTGTAAAACTGCATTTTATAACGAGAAGAAAAGAAACCAGCACTATCTAACATTTTAATAAAAGCAGGCAATTTCCAAAAAGAAATTTCCTCAGGCGCATCAAAAGTTTGCAGGATTTTATCCACATCAAATTCCGTCGGAAGTGTAAAAAAGGGCAATTGTTCTTTTTTATCTTCACCTTCATATACGAGTGGCTCTAACAGCGTCAGAAAGTTTTTACGAAGTATGCCATTTTTTGCTTCTATTTGACGAACGAGTGTTTCTTTTTCATCCAGTTCAAGGACAAAAACATCTCTCAGAGATAAATTATCAGACGACTGTCTTACATGACGGGCATACATCACAAACGCCCTGTCTCCTTGTCGTTCTCTGAGCCATAGACCTCTTTCCGTCCATGCCAAATTCGTATTCTTTTTAAAGGTGGATTTTTCCTCAAACTCATATTTTTTATACATAGCGGCGGATATCGGATTAAACAAAGTCACATTGATAATTCCGATAAAAAAAACAACCACCAAAACAGGCATCATAAAATTCCAAACAGACATACCGGCAGCCCGTGCAATAACCAGTTCGTTGCTTTTAGAAAAACGATAAAAAACAATCAGCGCAGAAATCAAAACGGCAAACGGTAAAATAAGCGGAACCATTTGAGGCAACTTTAAAAGTCCCAGTTCTAAAACATCCGTAAACGTCACATAACTTCTGGACGCCGAACGACGCAACAGTTCAATCACGTCAAACAGCAAAATAAACGCCATCAGCACAAGAAGTGTACCGATAAACGACAGAATGAAATTTTTCGCCAAATAGCGACTGAATAAAGACGGAACTATGCGCATATCAAAATCCTTCTGACACTCTTATAAAAGATTTTATTCAAAAATGCAAGTGTTTATTCCCAAAACATCTCTACTGTCTTAGATTACTTGCTCTATCGGTACCATACCTAAGCCCTGCAAAAAATAACTTTTTTAAAGCAAATTTATTGCCGGTTACAATTTGAATAATCCCCCTTAAACCTTCTGCACTTTTTTCCGGATTGAACCTCTGATAACCCTGCTTTTTCACTACCATTCTGTACGAACTGAAAAAATTCGGTTTTATTTTTTTAATAAACTTCATTACGCTCATTTAACATTCTTTGTTTTGTATTTTCTACACCTATCCTATTTTTTTATGTCAACTTTCTTTTTATGTCAACTTATCTTGGCGATTCGTTTTTTATCAGCCGATTCGTTTTTAAAAGTTAAAATTACTTTAATTTTTCTTCTTTTCAACCTCATTTTCATCTCTTAAAATCCCCCTTTTTTCCCTTCAAAACCGCTTTTTGTCAATTTTTTCTTCAAAATGTCTTTTTTAGTGGACTTTTATTTTATTTTGTGATATAGTGAAAAAAATCTAAAAGTATCTTTTGAACAGAAAGGGATAAAAAGTAAATGTCTTTGAAAGAATTGGAGCGGAATGTTTTTATTTTCACTCTGTGGACATTTGTGTATTTTTCTCTGCTTCGCTGGTTTCTGATTTCTAATTGGAATTTTGACATTGTCGCCGGCTGGCACTGGCGCTATATTGCCTATCAGTGGTGGTATGGCGGATGGGTTATTACCGGTGTTTATTACTGGATTTTTGTTTTTACCATTTTTCTTTCCGTTCCTTTATGGATTATCGGATATTGTATTTCTGCGACCGTTAAATACAAAAAAATTTATGAAAATTTATTTTGGGACAAAATTTATCAAAGAAAACTGAACAAGATAAAATCAGACAGCGATAATGCAAAAATCAAACGAAAACCATCTTATAAAGAAGTTCGTCCGAAACCGCTTCAATATGTCAATTTTCAAGTTGCACCGCCTAAAAACAACGTAACTCCCGGTGATATTTTTGAACAAGCCTCTGCACAAGCTATTCAAGAGCATACCGAGTTATCTCCGACATTTGCACCGACGACGGATACTTTAACACCTATGGCGCCCGTAGAAATTGATACCTATACGGAAATAACACCGGAAAACATTGAGCCTGTATCTGAAAATCCGGAAGAAATTATGGCAAGCGCAAATTGTCGTGTTTTAAAAAATATTAAAATCGGCGAAGAAATAATTGACTACATTGCTGTTTCAGAGGATACCCTTTATCTGTGTATGAATGATAATGAACCCGGCGACTGGTTAGCAGACGAAGAACGCTTCAACAATGAAGAACCTTTATGGTTCTCCGAAACATCTCACAGAGTTTCTCCTGTTACAACATTGAATAACTTGAAAGACAACGTTTTAACAACGCTGATGAACGCAGGCATGCCTTATAAAGCCGTTCCCATTCTGATAAAAACACAGGGGAACATCATTAACGCCGAAGATATTATGAACGTTTGGAAGGATCTTGAAACCGTTGTTTGTCGTATAAATACAGGTATGCCGGAAGAATTACCGACCTTTGGAAAAGTTTTCCCAACAGAAAATCAATTGCCTTCTGATGATGTTTTTGCTAAAATAACGGCATTATTATCTTAGGAGAAAAAAATGGATAACGACATTTCGGAAAAGGAACAAAAAGAACAAAAAGCACACAACAGTGTCCTTCGCCTTATGGAAAAATATAAAAACAGAAATCAAGATATTTTTCATTTGATTTTTTGGTTTTTTATCTCCCTGATTGTTTTTATTATTTCCTTATATCTTATTCGTCCTTTTTGTGTTATCTGTACCAACGGTATCAGCATGCAATCTTTAAGTGAAACAGGTGCCTACTTAAAAAAAGCATTGACAACTCCTTCTTGGTTTCTCTCAGATTATTTTATTTGGAATAAACGCCTGAACCGTGAGGGAGGTCTATCAGCCCTTTTGCCCTTTATACCTCTTTTTCTTCTAATTTTCACCTACGTTACCGGAGGACTTGTGCGTTTGGCACTTAAAGAAGCAAAAAGATAATCTTTAAAAACAGAGATGTTTCACTTGACTTTTTAAGAAAATTTGATATAATTTCCACTTATTTATAGATAAATGAAAGGATGCCTATGACTTATAACAAATGGCTTGAAATTGCAGCAGCGCTTGATTTAAACCATGCGATGATTGGTGAAAAAGGCGCTAAAACAGATGCTGAACGTGAAGAATGTCGTCGGATTGTACGGCGCAGTCAGGAAACGCTTAAAAAAATTCTGAAACAAAACACACGATAATATCGGGGCCTGAGAAGCATGACTGAAAAACGTCTTTCAATAGAAATATCTGACGAAGAGCGAACGGAAATTTTAGCTCATTATAAGAGAGGAAATATCGTTCGTTCCGAACTGGATATGGATATTTTGAGAGAAGCGGCGTCTATTGGAAATGCCCGATTAGGTTTTACGGTAAAAAAAGGGGAAATTATTCCGACTGCCTCTTTAACGGAAGGCGGTAAATTCTTTTTAAGTATTGAAAGAAAACCCTTGATTTCACGAATTTGTTCTCATGCCACAAAAAAAATCATCAATAAACTACTGGAAAGAACATTAGAACGGAAATAGACACATGAAAAAAATATTTATTTTTAGTTTTTTGTTTTTATTAGGCGCCTGTACTTGTGTCGGCGACAAACAAACAAATACAATTTTAAACGTAGCCCGTCCCCGTTCTATCGGAACGCTACAAGAAAAAACACCGGAACAGATTGCTTCTATCCTCGGCGACCCCAGTTTCATTCGTAAAGAGGGACAGAATCAGTCTTGGACTTATAAAGCGCCGGATTGTTCTCTTTTCGTATTTTTTAATGACGAGGGACTGTCCTCCTACACGGAAACAAAAGGTTCTTGTGATAAAAACGTAGCCCGTCGTATTTTAGCAGAGCGGGAAAGTTTCCTTTAATTTTTTTATTCGGATATTACACCCCCCTAATCACGCAGGTAGTTTTACGCTTTCAAATCTCTGCACTGCTGGTAACATATGCAAAAATCCACCTACTTACGCAGGTAGTTTTACGACGGATGTATAAAAAAAGAGGTCTTAATGACCTCTTTTTGTCTTAGGGCGGACAAGCCCCATTTCAAAGCAATCTACCCCTTAAAATTCTACCTTGATTTTCCGTTCAACAACTTAGACAAGGGAATATTTTGTGTTTCCCGATGAGATATTTTAGGCTTTGCAACTTCTGTTTTTCCGTGAGGATTCGGTATATTTTCGGTACGCTTATTTTCCCTTTTCCCTGCCGGAATGTTTTGCGTTGTTTGTTTGTCACGACGAGCCTCAGGCAAATTCTTTGTAGTCTCACCTTTTTCCTGCGTTTGTTCTTTGGATTTATCTTTCGGATTTAAATCCCAACCTTTAATCCACTCATTTAACCAGTCTAACCCTTTCAGAACCTGTTTACCGAGCAACAACGGCAGATCAATAATAATTTCTTCAATTTGATCATCCTCAAATGCCTTAGCAACCGTTTGTATGGCATCACTTGCAAAATCAACCGTTGCATCAAACCCTTTACTCAACCGGCGAGACCACTTTTGCCCCCGTGTCTGAGGAGTTCCGTCAGCCATATCACGAACCGGCTTATTCCACCAGTCATCAACGCCCTCCATTGCATCTCCGATAACACCGAAGACGTTACCCAGCATATTTCCAAACTTGTTTTTTTCGGAATCAGGAATATTGTTTTCACCGTTTTGAACGGAATTGTTTGCATCAACAAGTTCCTCCACCATTCCTTTTTTTACGGGAAAACGAACGGTTTTATTCCCCCGTTCTCCTGCATTCTCTACAGAGGCACGCAGATTTTTTGTTTCCTCATCTAAACTTGTGCTTTTCTGTTCCGTCATTTAAAATCCCTTTCTCAGTTTTGGTTTTTCTGTGCGTTTTCTATTTCTTGCATTTTTCTGGCAGCAGACATAACTTCATCAATCAGTTCTGTCGTATACGAAAATGTTACGGTTGTTTGACCGGATGCCTTAGCGTTTGCGATTCCCTCACGCAAATCTCTGACAGCCTTTTCAATTTGACCACGTTCCAGTTTTTCTTCGCTCATTTTATCTCTCCTTCATGAAATAAGTATACAAAAAAAGAGGCCTTTTGTCAAGACCTCTTTTAAGTATTGTTATGCACAGATTTTTTCAACAACAGGAATGTCTGCCGGCGCAAACTGATAATTCTTCATTTCTTCAAGCGTCACCCACTTATAATCGTCATGGTCGCAGATGCGAATAGAACCTTTACCATCCCACAAAGCCCGATACACATACATTTTTAAATTACCGAAATCATAAGTATGTTCCGTTTCCATTAAAAAATCACCGACATTTATGGAAATATCAAATTCCTCTTTAATTTCACGAGCCAAACAGTCACTACATGTTTCTCCATCCTCAATTTTTCCCCCTGGAAATTCCCAATATCCGCCAAGACTTTTAGTACTTTTTCTTTGCGCAATCAGAATCTTTCCCTGATACTGAATAATTCCTGCCGTTACCGTAATTTTCATCATATAATTCCTTTCACTCTGAGTTTTAATCATACTCCGGTACGACAAAAAAGTAAAGTCATTTTTAGTTTATCTGTTTATGTCTACTCTCTTGAGTGCTGATTTATTTTTGAGAAAATTCTTGTCTGATTATAGATGTCCTCTTTTGAAGACATACTCCAAAACCCTACTCCATGTCACATCCCCCTTGCCATTCGACTTCTATGTCCGTTTCTAGACACTCTTCACTCAGGCTTCCATCTGTTTCTTCAATAATTTCCCAATCAGAACAATACTTCCATTCCACCCTTTTCTTAGTACATTTTTCCTTTTCACAGCATACTCCTAAACACGGAACTAACGACGGTTCACAACAAGCAGCGGGCCAATGATCCGTTTCCAGATTCCACCCCTCCGGACAACATCTATAAGCACCATCATTATACCCTTTTTCTCCAGGTTGACAACAAACACCGCTTCCCCCTACCAAAGCACCAACTTCCCCTTCATCACAACAGTAACCATAACAACTACTCCACGATTGTCCGGCAACTGCCGCTGTCACACCTGTCGCACAGCAGGTATATTTATCAGGATCACTTTCATAACAATCTCCCGTCACTTTAACGGCAGAATTGTTAGCACCCGTACAACAAACTGCACCAGAACCGTCCCAATAAGCAGATGGTTCTTGCCCATCAACAATAGAACAACAAGTTTGTATTCCATCCGGAGCACCTATTGGAGAAACAACTCTTTGTGTCGGATTTTCTTCTGTTGCTCCGCTACAACACTCATACGTAGCATTTCCCTCAGCATCTGTTCCCAAACGATAAGGTGTTCCTTTACAACAGTGTGAAAAACTGCCGTCCCAATACGCCGTCGGATTCGCTCCGTAAGTTTCTATACTGCAACAAGCCTTTTGTCCGTCAGGAGCTCCCACTGCCGAAACAACAACTTGCGTCGGGTTTTCTTCTGTC
>JAFQJY010000066.1 GCA_017414845.1 Alphaproteobacteria bacterium
CAAAAAGATAATGCAACAAAAGTGATTTTAATGATTGGGGAAGTCGGTTCTACTTTGGAACAGGATGTCGCCTCTGTTTATGCTAAAATGAAAAAAAGAAAACCACTGGTGACCTATGTCGCAGGTGCGTATGTTCCTGATAAAACATATATGGGTAATATCGGTGCTATTGTTAAAACAAAGGAGCAAAGTGCCGAATTTAAAAAAACGGCATTGAAAAAAGCCGGTGCCGTTATTGTGGAATCGCCTGATGAGATGGGCGAGGCTGTCGCTGAGGTGATGGCTCATTTAAAGGAAAAAGAAAAATGATGTCCGAGTTTCAACTTCTATATACCCGTATCAGCCATGATTTGGCAGGTATTAGCGGTGCTGTCTATAACGGCGTGGAATTATTGAGCGAATCGCCGGAATATCTGGATGAGGCATTGCCTGTTTTAACGGAAAGTACGCAGGATTTAATTGCTCGTTTGCGTTTTTTCAGACAAACATTCGGACTTCCCGCCGAGAAAACGGAAGATGCGACTGCTCTTTATCTGAAAACACTCTCCAATCCGATAGAATTACAGGGAACTTGTGAAACACAAATTCAGAAAATGCTGGCGTTGACATTGTCTGATGTAATGATTCGGGGCGGGCATATTCAGGTAAAAGAAAACGAACTTATCGGAAAAACACAGCGTTTCAGTGAAAGCGTAAGTCTTTTAAATGATGTTTTTTCGGGGAAAACGGACGGACTGTCCGAGAAAAACATTCCTGCCCGAATAGCATATCTTTGCGCCGAAAAGGAAAAGAAATCCATCCGAATCGCCCTTGATACGGATAAAGTGACGCTGAGCGTTCTTTCAAAAGATTAGTTTTTGGAAGAATCCTGTAAGATATAACCCCGTCCCCAATTCGTGCCGATATAGTCATAATCGCCACAACCGGTTGCGTCTGTCAGTTTTTTACGGATTTTACAAATGAATACATCAATAATTTTGGCCTCAGGTTCATCCATACCGTCATAAAGATGATAGAGGAACTGTTCTTTGCTGAGTGTTGTTCCTTTACGGAGTGCCAAGAGTTCCACAATCGCAAACTCTTTTCCCGTCAGATGAATCGGCTTGCCTTGTGCCGTAACGGTTTTGGCATCTAAGTTGACCTCTAAATCACCGATGGTGATAATGGAACCGGCATGTCCTTGCGAACGACGAACAATCGCACGAATCCGTGCAATCAGTTCGTTTTTGTCAAACGGTTTTGTTAAATAGTCGTCTGCGCCCTCTAAAAAACCTCTGACTTTTTTGTCAGGTGTGTTTAATCCGGATAAAATCAGAATCGGCGTTTTGATTTTACTGGCACGTAATTTCTTTAAAACATCAAATCCGGGCATATCCGGCAACATCAAATCCAACAGAATGATGTCGTATTCACAAAATTTACCGGTTTCAAGACCGTCTTCTCCTAAATTTTCAACATCAACGACCATACCTTCCTTTGTCAACAACAATTTGATGTTGTTTGCCATGGATTTGTCATCTTCTACCAGTAAAACACGCATAAAGGCCTCACTTTGTTAAAATTGGTTAAATGTTTAACAAGAAGTTAACCATTTTTGCGTACAGATTTCAAGTAAAAAATAAAAAAAATGCTTTTTTTTAAAGTTTTTTAAATTTTTCTTGACTTTATAAAAAAAGTCCCGTATCATCCGAACCCTGTAATTTAGATTCTAAAAGAAGCAAAGGTAAAGACAAATGGCAAAACCAACAACGATTCAAATTAAACTTGAAGCCACGGACGGATCAGGCCACTTTTATGTAGCAAAAAAGAATCCAAGAACAAAACCGGAAAAAATGGAAGTCAATAAGTACAATCCTAAAACCCGGAAACATGTGAAATACGTGGAAAAGAAAATCAAGTAGAAACAAAGAGGAGAGGCTTTCTCCTCTTGTTTTTTATTTAAGAACGTCCTATATTCGTTTTGTATGTGAAATTTAAAAGGAGAATAAAAAGATGAAAACAGTTGTTAAAATTTCATCCGTTTCGGGTGTGGATGCAGGGTTGAGGTCTTATCTGCTCGGTGTTTATAATTATATGAGTTTAGGGCTGGTTGTATCGGCACTGTGTGCTTATTTAGGGACAACCCCGATGTTTTTTAAACTTCTCTATCGTCTGACGCCACAGGGAATGTTGACTTATTCCTTTTTGGGATGGCTTGTTTTAATTGCGCCGTTTGTGTTGCTTTTTATGTTCGGTTCTGCCCTTCGTCAATTAAATGTCCAAAAGGCACAGGCTCTTTTTTGGAGTTTTTCCGCATTGATGGGATTTGGAACAAGTAGCGCTGTTCTGATGTATTCGGGAACCAGCCTGATGCAGACTTTTTTAGTTGCCTCAGCCTCTTTTGCCGGTATGAGCCTTTACGGATATACGACGAAAAAGGATTTAACGGGTCTGGGCGCTTTTTTGAATATGGGGCTTTGGGGTCTTATTTTTGCGATGCTCATCAATTGGTTTATGAAAAGTCCTGCAATGGGATATGCCATATCCGTTATCGGAGTCGGTATTTTTGTCGGTTTGACGGCATTTCATACCCAACAGGTACGTGATATGTACGATTCTGCCGATTCGCAGGAGTTGCGTCAGGCAAAAACAATTTCGGGTGCATTGACATTGTATCTGGATTTTATCAACCTGTTTTTGATGTTGCTTCGCTTTTTCGGGGACAGAAAATAAGGTTTATGACATAATTGAATATGTTTTTTTGAAAATTATCGCCTAAAGACGCTGTTTTTTAGGCGATTTTTCTTGACAGCCTGTTTAAAAGGTGTAAAATGAAACTTCGTCGTAAGGCTTTTTATAAAGATTGCGACGACGGGTCTGCCTTCAAGGGGGCCGGTGATATTGCTTTAAGAGAAAGGATATGACAATGACAAATATGGCTGTTATCCCGACGTTACAGGGAAATTCGCTCACACTGTATCTGCGTGAAATTACAAAGTTTCCGATGCTTCCGGCAGAAACGGAATATATGCTTGCAAAACGTTATCAGGAACATCAGGATTTATCTGCGGCTCATCAATTGACGACCTCACATTTGCGTTTGGCAGCAAAAGTTGCGCTGTCTTTCAGACATTACGGACTTCCGTTGGCTGATTTAATTTCGGAAGCAAATATCGGACTGATGCAGGCTATTAAGAAGTTTGATCCGGATAAGGGATTTCGTCTGTCAACTTATGCGATTTGGTGGATAAAGGCATCTGTATCCGATTTTATTTTAAAATCGTGGTCGCTTGTTAAAATCGGTACGATTGCAACACAGAAACGGCTGTTTTATAATCTCAATAAAATCAAGGCAAAACTGGGATTATACAGCAATATGGCACTGGATGTGGAAACAACCGAAAAAATAGCAAAACAACTCGGCGTCTCCGAAAAAGAAATTTGGGAAATGGATCAGAGATTACATGGCGATTGTTCTTTAAATGAAACGGCTTATGATGATTCGGAAGAAGAAAAAATGACGCTGTTGACGGATGATACGGCTAATGCCGAAGATGCTTTTGCAGAGAAACAGGAAAGAACCATTCGTAATAAAAAACTGGCCGAGGCGATTGCGACGCTTCAGCCCAGAGAACAGGAAATCGTTCGGGCTCGGTTTTTAAGTGATGAACCTGAAACGTTGGAAGATTTAGGGATTCGCTTTCAAATCAGTCGGGAACGTGTCCGTCAGATTGAAGCAAAAGCCTTTCAGAAAATATCTGCGTATATGAAAGCCGCTTAAATTAAAATCCGGCAAGGATGTGTGCGTGAAGGTGAGGAACTTCCTGACCTGCGCCGGCGCCGACATTAAAGACGATTCTGTATCCGCCTTCAACAAGACCGTTTTGACGTGCAACGGCAACAATGGCTCTGCTAAATCCGAGGATTTCTTCTTCATCGGCGTTGCTCAACATATCCGTGTAATCCGTATAAGCACCTTTCGGCAGAACCAATAAATGAACAGGGGCTTTCGGATGAATATCCTTAAACGCAACGGCGTAATCATCTTCATAGATAAAATCCGTCGGAATTTCTTTTCGTAAAATTTTAGCAAAAATATTATCGGTGTTGTATGTCATTTTTATTCTCCTTTTAAATATGAGTTTTTTATCACGATTTTATGTTCAACGCAATCGTTTTTCTTGCAAAAAAGAGAAAAATAGGCTAAAACTGAAACAGGAAAGAAAAGGAGAATAAAATGGAAAGAACATTTTCAATGATAAAGCCGGATGCAACGGCACGAAACATTACGGGCAAAATTATTTCTAAACTGGAAGAGGCCGGTCTTCGGATTGTCGCTCAAAAACGAATCCGTATGACAAAAGAACAGGCAGAACGTTTCTATGGCGTCCACAAAGGAAAGCCTTTTTTTGACGAGTTGGTTGAATTTATGACTTCCGGCCCGACAATCGTTCAGGTTTTGGAAGGGGAAAATGCTATTTTGAAAAATCGTGAAGTAATGGGCGCAACGAATCCGGAAAAAGCCGAAGAAGGAACGATTCGTAAACTCTATGCCGAAAGTATGGGACGCAATAGTGTTCACGGTTCGGATGCACCTGAGACGGCAAAAGAGGAAATTGCTTTCTTTTTTAGTGAAAGTGAGATTGTCGGTTGATGCGTTTATTTGTTTTATTGGGTCTGTTGTTTTTTTCCGTCAGCGCAAGGGCAGATTTGTTTCTTGTTGAGCGGGTTCATACGGACGTGACGGATAAAGATGCGACGACGGCACGGGAAAAGGCGTTGACGATTGCGCAGGAAAAGGCATTTTCTATTTTGCTGGACAATCTGATTTTAGAGGAAGATAAATTTAAAATAGGAACGCCGGAAACAGCGGAAATTTTGAATCTGGTTGAGGATTTTTCCGTTTCGGAAGAAAAGGCTTCTTCCGTCCGTTATATGGCAGATGTCAATGTCCATTTTGACACCAAAGACGTTCAGGATTTTTTACAAAGTAAATCTGTCCCGTATCTGTCTTTGGGTGCAGAAAGACATTTAATTTTACCGGTTTATACCTCGTATAAAAAAACAAGATTGTGGGAAGAGAACAATCCGTGGCGTGAAGTTTGGAAGAATAAAACAACGACGTTGGTTCCGTTGATTTTGCCCCTCGGCGATGTAGACGATATGCTCGTTTATTCTTCTCAGACTTTAAAGGATGAGGATTTAACGGATTTAACGCCGATGCTGAAACGCTATGAGGCAGAAAAGGCTCTTGTGTTAGAGGCTTCTTATTATAAAGATACGGCACAAATTAAAGTGACGGTTCGTCCTTTCAAAAATGAAAAGAGTCCTCTCGGCAGTTTTTCTTTTATGATGCCTGTTGAAAACAATCATGTTACCTATGCTTTGGAACAGTCGGCAGAAAAAGTACAAAAACTGCTTGTTCAAAAGTGGAAAGAGGCGAACGTTGTTCGGACGGATAATCCTGAGTTTTTGACGGCTATTGTTCCGATAAAAGACCTGAAATTTTGGGTGCGGATGCAAAAACGTTTGAAAAAAGTTGAACTGATAAAAAAATATGATGTGAAAGCCGTTCGCAGAGATCAGGCGCAGGTTGAGATTTTCTTTGTCGGCGACCTAAAACCTTTTTTGGAAAAGTTAAAAGACGACGGTTTGTTTTTAGCACCCTCTCAAAACGGCTTATGGAGTCTGCGTGACATAAGCGAGGTGTCTCAGGAAGAAATGGATTCTCTCGTGATACCGGAACTTCGTAAAAGTATTCAATTTCCGATTGTCGGTATGGAAAGTTGGAAACCTATTTCTTCTGTTCCCGTGGAAAAAACGGACGAAGGCGTTTTGTCGGAAATAAACGAAGAAGGACAGTCTGTATCCGAGACATTTGATGACGGATTTAAGGAAGGATTTATCAACAGAGCAATTATTTGGGAGAATGTCGGTGAGTAAAAAATCAATGCTTTTATGGGGTGCTTTTGCTATCCTTTTCGGATTGACACTTTACGGTGTCAGAGGGATTTTGTTCCCGTTTGTTTTAAGTTTTGTTTTGGCATATTTACTCAACCCGATTTCCGAAAAATTAGCCGTTAAAACAAAAATGCCGGTATTGGCGCCGTTTTTCGTTGTTGCCGGCGGAATCGTTCTGATACTTCTGTCATTGATGTTGCTGATACCGATATTACAGACACAAGTGACGGCTTTTGCAGATAAGGTGCCGTCTTATGCGTCTGCATTATGGCAGAAGATTTTGCCGATGCTCAATGAACTGGAAGGTTATATGGATGAGGGGCGTTTGGAAACATTACGGCAAAGTTTGTCAGGTAAAAGTACTTTGATATTACGAGAAGTCGGTAAAGCCATGATGTCCTTATTCTCCGGAGGAATGGTTCTTTTTGATGTTGCGACTTTTGTGATTATTACGCCTGTGATTACCTATTATTTGTTGGCAGACTGGAATAAGATAACGGCACAGGTTGAAAACCTGTTTCCTCGCCCGTATGTCAAACCGATAAATAAGCGTTTGAAACAGATTGATACGTTACTTTCTGCCTTTGTTCGGGGGCAGGCGATGGTCTGTTTGTTTTTGGCTTTGTTCTATGGTGTCGGTTTAACACTTATCGGTGTTGATTTGGGATTTGCAGTCGGGTTTTTGGCCGGTGTTTTCTCGTTCGTGCCATATATGGGAACAATGACGGGATTTGTTTTATCTCTGTTGCTGGCTTTAACGCAAGGGGCTTCTTGGCCGTTGTTTGCTTTAATCGTTGCCGTATTCCTTATAGGGCAGTTTATTGAAGGGTATATTTTAACGCCGAAACTGGTCGGTGATAAAGTCGGACTTCATCCGGCGTGGATTATTTTTGCTCTGTTTGCCGGAGGAGCGTTGTTTGGGTTTACCGGCGTTTTGTTGGCTGTTCCTTTGTTTACGATTTTAAAAGTTGTCGGACAGGTCGTTATAGAAGCCTATCAAAAAACGGCGTTTTATAAGGGGAAAGTATGACACAGCAATTGATTTTGCCGTTTGCTCCCCGTTTGAATTTCAGACCGGAGGATTTTTTTGTTTCCCCTTGTAATCAAGAGGCATTTTTGCTTGTCCGAAATGACATAAAATGGCCGATGAAAATGCTTTACATTTATGGGGAAAAGGGATGTGGTAAAACGCATTTGGCACATTTTTTCTCAGATAATATCATCAAGGCAAAGGATTTAACGCTTGACGATATCCCTCTCTTTAAAAGCAAGACGGTTTTGGAGGATATTGATGAGATTAAAGACGAAACGGTTTTGTTTCACGCATTTAATTATGCCAAAGAAAACGATATTTGTTTGTTGATGACGGCAAAAGGGACACCGTTTTTTAAACTGCCGGATTTGCAAAGTCGGATTGCTTCCGTTGTCAGTGTGAAAATTCATGCGCCTGACGATAATTTAATCAAATCTATTTTGTGTAAACTTTTTTCTGATAGGCAAATTGTCGTTGATTCGGATGTCGTCGGTTATCTTCTGACGCATATGGAACGAACATACGAAACACTGCGTCTCGTCGTTGAAAAGGTAGATAAACTTTCTTTTGAAAAAAAGAAAAAAATCACGATTCCTCTGCTCAAAGAGGCTTTATCGGAAATTCAAAACGAACGCCTTTTATAAAGTTATTCCAAACATTTATTGATGGTAGAAATCGTGTGTTCCATCAGGTTGAAATATAGTCTCGGATTGGGTTTGAATTTACTACCCATCACATCTAATTCAATGACACGTGCCTTTTTGATTTTCTTCATATTTTTGGCTTCCGTTTTTTTAAGAGACGGATCCGAAATAACGCATTTTGGGTGCATATCAGAAATTTCCTGTCTGATTTTTTTCCATGTGACAGGACCGGCAATATATTCGGCATGAACATTCATGGCGTGTGTGTTTCTCAAATCCAGATACTTGAATAAATAAGGATAGCCGTCATGGAGTGTGACAAGCAAAGGTTTGTTTCCATTTTCAGGAAGGACATATTTTTTAAGCGTATCAATTTCTTTCTCCCACTTACGAGCATTCGCCCGATACTTTCCGGCGTTTTCAGGGTCACGTTGTCCCAGAATTCCACTGATACGTCTGAGTAAGATTTTAGCATTCTCAGGGTTCATCCAAATGTGGACATCATTTTTTTGCTCTTTGTTTTGAAGAGGGTTTTCTCCAACAGGCAAAAGTTCCAATCCCGAAGAGTTTAAAAGTTCAATGGATTGTGCTCTCGGGGCAGCCTTGGCCATGGCTTTTCTGAGATTAGGGGTCATTTCTTCTCCAATCCAAAAAACAACATCGGCTTTTTTGAGCCGTTTCATTTCGGAAGATGTAATTTCAAGTTTGTGATGTGAGAAATTTTTGTCGGACTGAAAAATTAAGTAGGGTCTTCCGACACCTTCCATAACCATTGCCGTGAGTGAATGTATCGGAGGAAAATCCGTAACGACTTTCAAATCAGCGTAAGCGTTTAAGGACAAAAGACATAAAAACGTAAAAATTATTTTCTTCATTTGAAAAACCTTTCTTGTAAAGTGACCCTATCTGTTCTATTATCATACAAAAAAGGGTTTGGCAAGAAAAATGAATTTGGTGGCACTTAAAAATATATCTTTGTGCTTAGGAAAGCATCAGATTTTACAAGAGATATCGCTTGTTTTTAAAAAAGGGCAGATTACGACGATTATCGGCCCGAACGGGTGTGGAAAAAGTTCTCTTATTAAAATTATTTTAGGTATTTTTAAACCGACGACAGGACATATTTTAATAAAGGAGAACATTAAAATCGGCTATATGCCTCAAAAAATAGAAATTGCCCCTTTTATGCCACTTACGGTTAAACGTTTTTTAAAAAGGCCGGAATTGCTTGAACGGGTCGGCTGTCCGGAAGTTTTAAATTGGGATATGGCATCTCTTTCGGGGGGGCAGATGCAACGGGTTTTGTTGGCACAGGCGTTGGCAGATACACCGGATTTGTTGATACTGGACGAACCGACACAAGGGCTTGATATAGCCGGCGAAGAATTATTGTACAGGCTTGTTTTGGATTATCAAAAAGAAACAGGATGCGGTATTATTCTCATTTCACATGATTTAAATTTTGTTTTAAAACAAACGGACAGAGTTATCTGTCTGAACGGTCATATTTGTTGTGAGGGACGTCCTGAAAAAATATCTGCCGAGTTAGAGGGGCTTTTCGGAAAAGCCTTTTATGCACATCACCATAATCATCGGCATAATTTGAAAGGAGAGGTTTGTGAACTTTCTGATAAATCTGTCTGATCCGATATTTTTAGAGTCGTTTGTCGGGCTTTTAGGAATGACGCTTTTTGTCGGGCCGTTGGGATGTCTGATGATGTGGAACAGGGTTGCCTGTTTGGGAGATACCATGTCGCACGGAGCCGTATTAGGGCTGTCCGTCGGTTTTCTTTTAGGGATAAATCCGATGATTGCGTTGGTGATAATGACATTTTTTTGGGCCTATTTTATCGGTTCCGTCAACAAACATCATGCGCCGGATACCGTTATGGCTTTTTTAGGGCAGGCTTCTTTATCCGCTTCTATCCTTCTTTTCTCGGTGATGCCTGCCGGAACGCCCGATTTAATGGATGCTTTTGTCGGTAATATTTTAACCGTAACGAAAACAGATGTTCTCGTTATTTGGGGAACGGATATTTTTATCGGTGTGTGTCTGTTTTTCTTTTGGAAAAAATGGGTGATGATTTGTGTCAATTCAGAGTTGGCACAAGCCATGCATATTCCCGTTCGCCGATTACAGTTTCTGTTTTTTACGGTTATCGGTATTTATATTGCCGTTTCACTTCAAATGATGGGGGCATTGCTGATACCGGCATTTTTAATCGTACCGGCAACAGCTGTTCGTCCCTTTTCCAAAAGTCCGGAGAGTATGGCATTTAAAGCCTCTGTTGTTGCGTGGATTTCAACTTTTATCGGTTTTGCATTATCTGTTTTATGGGATGTGCCGACCGGTCCGACACTTGTTTGTACGGCTCTTTTTATCTGGGGCATTTTACTTTTATTAAAAATGTTGCTTTTTTATAAAAAGGGGATATAATGAAAAAAACTTTTAACTGAAAAGAGGGAATTATGTCTGATTCAATTGTAAAAATACCTGTCAATTTGCCTCCTCCGTCCGTGGCTCCCGCTCCGTCAGGCGTTAATGCGCCGGCTCCGTCGGGTGCGCCGATGCAGGCAACTATTTCTTCAACACCTAAAAAAATTGACGATGTCTGGTTTTCCGATATTTACTATACGCCGGAAAATGTCGCTTATGTCCGTGACGGACAGTCGCAGTTCGGTCTTAAAGTGTTTGAAGCCCCTGATTTACAAGATTTCCATAAAGCCCTTGAAACCGGTTTCCAAGGGAATTCCAGTTATTCTATCACATTCGGGAATTCCAGTTATCGTGTGGAACGGATTAAAACAATTACGGGTTTTCACTATACGGCTCGTCGTATGCCTCGTAAAATTCCGGATTTGTTTCAACTCGGCTTGCCGGCATCATTGACAAATCATTTGTATTCACTCAATACGGCAACCGGTTTGATTTTGCTTGCCGGTCCGACAGGTATGGGTAAAACGACGACGGCAACGGCTCTTCTGAAAGCCTATTTGGAAAATGAAGGCGGATTTGCTTATACGATTGAGGACCCCCCCGAAATGCCACTTGATGGTGTCTATCAGTCCAAGAAAAAAGGCTTTGGTTTGTGTAAACAAACGGAAGTTGTCAATCACGACTGGGGTTCAGGCTTGAAATCTGCGCTTCGTAGTAAACCTCGTTATATCCTTGTGGGTGAGGTGCGTACACCTGAAACGGCCAGTGAACTGTTGCGTGCGGCGACGTCCGGACACTTGGTGATTTCTACGATTCACGCCAACAACTTGGAAGATGCTTTGAATTCTATGATTAAATATGCTTCTGCAACCGGTATTGACGATTCGCTTTCTGCCGACTTGCTCGCTCGTGGTATTTTAGGCGTTGTTTATCAGAAATTAGTCGGAACGGTAAAACTGACACCGAATTTCCTGAGTTGTTTTGCCAATCCGAATCCGTTGGAAGCCGATCAGATGAGAATGGCTGTTCGTGACGGAAAACTCAATTTGGGAACTTTAATGGAGGCGCAGATGGCAAAAATGGCTCAAGGGCGCCCGATGTTCAGACAATAACAAAAAAAGGAGGAGAAAATGGAGTTATTGGAAGGTCTTTTAACACGTCGTTCCGTTCGGGTCTATGATCCGAATCAGAAGGTGGATTCGGCGACACTCGGAAAAATTTTAAACGGAGCAATGCATGCACCGTCTGCGATGAATAAACAGCCGTGGCATTTTGTTGTTGTTGATAAACCTGCCATTCTTCAAAAGATGATGGATTGTCATCCGTATGCGGCTTTTTTGAAAGATGCCGGAACTGCCGTTGTTTTATGTGCCGATTCAAATGAGGGCTATGGTGATTATGCACCTGTGGATGCCTGTTTGGCCGGACAGAATCTGATGTTGGCTGCACATAGTTTGGGTCTCGGAACATGTTGGTGTGGCGTTTATCCCGAAGAAAAACGGATGAGTGATTTTGCAGAAATCTTGGGGCTTCCGACATATATCTTGCCAATAGCACTTATCGCACTGGGCTATCCGGCAGAAGAACCTCATCAGCCGACGAATCGGTATCAGACTGATAAAATTCACACAAATACATGGGAATAATTGCCTGAATAATCATCAGAGGGACCTTGATTTCGTCAGGTGTTAAACCGGCATGACTGCTTTTGAACTTGATTGTTTTTCCTTTTGGTTGAATACCTGTTGTTTTAAAATGAGTATCCCGATATGTCGGCAATGTGTTTCGGTTATTTTGTCTATTTTTTTTAAAAACAAAAAAAAGACTTGATTTTTGTAAATTTTTCTGATATATTCATCCCTATCAATGACAGGAAGGGAATTATGAAACATTTAATTACAAGCGCTTTACCGTATGTCAACGGTGTGAAACATCTGGGAAACTTGGTCGGTTCCATGTTGCCGGCAGATGTGTATGCCCGTTATCTGCGTGCCAAAGGGGACGAGGTTCTTTTTATCTGTGCCACCGATGAACACGGGACACCGACGGAAATTGCCGCAAAACAGGCGAATATGTCGCCTCAGGCTTTCTGTGACCGTCAGTATGAGGCACAACTTAAAATGAATGAGGCGTATGAACTCTCGTTTGATTATTTCGGACGTTCCTCTTCCAAAAATAACCACGAATTGACGCAATATATTGCCAAAGAGTTGGAAAAGAACGGATTCGTTGAAGAAAAAATCATCAATCAATTTTACTCCAAAGAAGACGGTATGTTCCTTCCTGACCGTTTTATTATGGGAACTTGTCCGCATTGCGGTTATGGAAATGCCCGTGGCGACCAATGCGAATCCTGTACGAAGGTGCTGGATCCGGAAGATTTAATAGAACCTCGTTCTGCTGTTTCCGGCAGTCGGGATTTGGAACTGAGAGAAACAAAGCATCTGTTTTTATCTCAATCTAAAATGGTGGACGAACTTCGGGAGTGGATTGAACAGAAAAAAGAATGGCCAAGACTTGTTAAAAGTATTGCGAATAAGTGGCTCAATGACGGGCTTCAAGACAGATGTATTACCCGTGATTTAAAATGGGGAGTTCCCGTTCCGAAAGAGGGCTATGAAGATAAGGTTTTCTATGTATGGTTTGATGCGCCGATTTCTTATATTTCTGCGACAAAAGATTGGGCTGAACAAAACGGAGAGGATTATCGTAAATGGTGGGGGGCAGATACCGATGTCAAGTACACGCAGTTTATGGGAAAAGATAATATTCCGTTTCATACGGTCAGCTTTCCTGCAACATTGATTGGTGCCGGTAACGAGTTTAAACAGCCGGATCAAATTAAAGGCGTCAATTGGCTGAATTATTATAACGGCAAATTTTCTACCAGTTCCAAACGGGGTATTTTTATGAATCAGGCATTGGATTTATATCCGGCAGATTATTGGCGTTATGCTCTGATTTCAAATATTCCCGAAAAAGATGACGTGAATTTTACATGGGAAGAATTTGCAAAGTCAATCAACGGTGATTTGGCGAATATGTACGGTAATTTTGTACAGCGTGCCAGCACAATGCAAATGAAATATTTCGGTGATAAAGTGCCGGAAGTAACGGCTCCTGAGGGGAAAGCAGAAGAGGAACTGATTTCCAAAATGTCTTTTGAAGTCGGACGCTATTCTGCTGAAATGGATAAGTTGGAATTTAGAAAAGCCATGACAAGTTTGCGTGAGATTTTCAAGATTACGAACGAGTACTTTACGGAAAAAGCACCTTGGAAGGCGGCTAAAGAGGGACGTATGGATGATGTCGCCTTGACAATGAAATATGCTTTGAATATGGAACGATTGCTTGCCGTATTATCTGAACCGATGATGCCTGCGACATCCAGAAAAATCTATAAAGCACTTCATCTGGAAGATGAAAAACAACCTTGGCCGAAAGGTAATCTGAGAGCCGAATTGAATGCCGTTAAGAGTGGACAGACCGTTGAAAGTCCGGGGATTTTGTTCCAAAAAATAACGCCTGAGAAAATTGAAGAGTTAAAAAATCAATTCGGAGATGAGAAAACGGCCTCTCACGGTAAAGGAAAAGAATTACATGGTGTGACACCTCCGACGGAAATCAGAATGCCTCAGTTGTTGATTAAGAAGAAAACAAAAGAGGTGTCTCATTCTGAACAGAATGCAGAAGTCGGAAACAAAAGAGAACAAGCCTCTAAAAGAGAAAGACAAATGGTCGCCGCTCATACGGCAAAACCGAGTCGGGATTATCTGTGTGTCGTCAGAAAAAAAGATAAGGGAATGGATAGGTAAGAGAAGTTTTATCGTCTTATGAAAAAAAACACCGAAAGACATTTCGGTGTTTTTTACTTTTACAGTCTTTTAAGGATAGGTACTTTGAACTCGTTCGTGTTCTTTTATCCATTTTAAAATATCAAGATGTCCTCCTTGAGTAAAAAACAAATCACCGTGATTTGTTCTGGGAACAATCGTCAGTTTTTTGTCTTTGGCAGGCGATATAACAAACAATTCTTTCCCGTGATAAGAAGGAATAAGCGTGTCTTCTTCACCATGGATAATAAGCGTGGGATTATAGTATTTCCGAATATGCGAATCCGTCGGCATTTCATTTTTTAAGACCAATTCGGCAAACGGATATTGTTTCTCGCTAACCAATTTTTTGAGAGAATAAAACGGTGCGGCCAAAATCAAACCGTAAGCCCGTTTTTGAGAGGCAACAAAAGTAGCAACACTTGTTCCCATAGAATAACCGAAAACAAAAATTTCCGTATGCCCTTGTTTTTTCAGATAATCATAAGCGTGAACGCCGTCACGGTAAACATTATCCTGTGTAAACTTTCCTTTTGTTTCGGCATAGCCTTGATATTCGGGAATCATAACCGTATAACCTGCCGTAACATAGCGACTTAAATGAGGAGCAACGGTTGCGATTTGTCCACGATTGCCATGGAAAAACAAAATGGCAGGTTTATTTTTTTGTCCTTCGGCATACCAAGTCATCATTTGGACGCCGGTACGGGTTCTGATAACCTTTTCTTTGAACTCGGGTGTTTTGGCTTGTTGAGGGGACATATAAACTTTATCCGGATTTAGGTACAGGTATTCCTGAAAGAAATAAAGACCGCCGAAATAAAAAGTAAGTAAAAGGGCTAAGGGTAATAAAACATAATGCAGAATTTTTTTCATAACGTATCTCCTTTTTTTCTAGGATACTTTGTTCTTTTTTTTTCGTCAAGTTTATTTTTAAACAAAGGGATTTCCGGTGTTGACAGGTAAAGGGTTGTGTGATAAAATGCCTGTCATTCATAGGTACTTTTGTGGTAAAGGTACATGGTTTTAAATTAGAAAAAAAGGATTTTAAAATGGCATACTCCGTAGATGTTGATAAAAAGTGGCAGGCTAAATGGAAACAAGACGATTTATATCGTTTTGACGAAAGTAAAATGGATAAAAAATTGTACTGTCTTGAAATGTTTTCTTATCCGTCGGCGGCCAGTCTTCATTGTGGGCATTGGTATAACTACGG
>JAFQJY010000067.1 GCA_017414845.1 Alphaproteobacteria bacterium
TAAAAATGCTAATCCGGAGGATGTTTTATTGGAACAAGCATTGGGTTTGCTGACTTTGCCAAGAGTTTTGGGAAAAGATAGCCAAACAGATGAAGTAATAGAGGCCGGTATAGGGCGCTACGGTCCTTATGTTAAAAGAGGGAAAACTTTTCAATCATTGGATAAAACAGATGACGTTTTGACTGTAACGTTGGATAGGGCTTTGGCACTTCTCAACGGAACACCTAAAAAAGAATCGCTTCAAATCGGTACTTATGAAAATGAACCGATTCTGTGGCAAACAGGGAAATATGGCCCTTATTTGAAATGGAAAAAAGTCAATATAGCCCTTCCGAAAGAGTACAAAAACGGCGAAAAAAAGCCAACATCGGAAGAAGCCGTCTCTTTTTTGAAAGAAAAACTTGCAAAATAGGAAAAAATCTATCATAGTGAAAAAAATTATAACAGAAAGTATGAAAGGGAAATTATGTTAAATATCAAAAAAATAGGGATTTTGACAAGTGGTGGCGATTGTTCAGGTTTGAACACGGCGATTCGGGCTGTAACTTTTGCTGCTTTAACAAAGGGATGGGAAGTTTATGGTATTCATCATGCAACGGACGGTTTATTTGCTCGTCCGATGATGTATCAGAAGCTGACACAGGAAACATTTAATTTCCCCTATGCTCGTTTGGGTGGAACAATGCTCGGAACGAACAATTCAGGTAATCCTCATTTGCAAAGAACTGCTGACGGTTCTATGGAAACATTGACGGATGAGCAGTTGGTCGAACGTTTTAAAAGCGGTGTTAAAGAACTCGGGATTGACGGTCTCGTTCTTATCGGCGGTGATGGAAGTACGGCAATTGTCGGACGCTATTGTCAAGAAGCAAAAGTTCCGTTGATTGCTATTCCAAAGACGATTGATAATGATGCTCCTGCGACAGAAATGGCTGTCGGTTTTGCAACAGCTCGTAATGTTGTTATGGATGCTTTGGATAAATTGGATACAACTTCGCATTCTCATGAACGTTTCATCATTGCGGAAGTTATGGGACGTGGTGCAGGACATTTGGCTTTGGAAGGGGCTATTGCCGGTATGGCGGATGTTTGTTTAATCCCTGAAATTCCGTACACATATGAAGGGATTGTTGATAAGTTGCGTCAAATTCGTGCTTCCGGTCGTAAAAACGGTTTAATCGTTATTGCAGAAGGGGTTAAAACACCGGATGGAAAACACGCATTTTCAAGTAACGGTCGGACTTTTGGGGGTATTTCTAATTATTTTGTTGAAAAAGTGGCAGCAGAGCCTGATAATTTTAATGTACGTGCTACGATTTTGGGACACGTTCAGCGTGCGGGCGATCCTGTAGCAGAGGATAGAATTTTGGCTTCTGCTTTGGGAACAAAGGCTGTTGAATTGCTTGCCAAAGGCGATTACAATCGTGTTGTGATTTTAAAAGACGGTAAGGTAACGCATATGGGTTTAAAAGAAGTTTTAAAAATTGCCAATACGCCGGTTGACCCAAAAGGCGATATGGTCAGAGTTGCACGTGGCCTTGGTATGTATATCGGTGAATAAAAAAGGCTTGATTTTTAAAAAATACGGCACTATAATAATGTATGTGGAAAAAGAAAAGTAAAGGAGTTGTCTTATGAATACGGAAAAACAAGAAAAACATTTGGCTGCTTTAAAGGAAAAGCATCACGCCTTAGATCTTCAAATTGAAGAAGAAATGAGCCATCCGGCTCCCAATGAACTGTTGATACAGGATTTAAAAAGACAGAAACTGAAAATTAAAGAGGAAATTCTCAGTTTGGAAAAATAATATTTAAAGGTTAAGGGAAGGGGCTTTGCCATAGAATTTGGCAGGCCCTTCTTCTTGTTTTATAAAGGACAAAAGAATGAAAGCAAAAATAGTTGTTGTCGGAAATGAAAAAGGCGGAACGGGAAAATCTACACTGGCAATGCATCTGGTTGTACAGTGGCTCAGAGAGGGTAAAAAAGTTGCCGTCGTTGATTTAGATAATCGTCAACGGACGGTTTCCCGTTATCTTGAAAATCGCAAGAAATTTATAGAAAAAGAAGATATCAATCTTCCGATGCCGGAATATATGCGTTTGATAAACATTTCCAATGAGATTATGTTTTTGCGTGCGCAGTTGGAAAGGCTCTCAAAGGAGTACGATATCATTGTTTTAGATACGCCGGGGATGGATTCTGCTCTGACAATGGAGGCCGTTTTTATGGCAGATACGTTGGTAACGCCAATCAATGACAGTTTGCTGGATTTAGATGTTCTTGGTAAGATTGACAGTACCTCTTTACAGGTTAAAGCCCCCGGACAATATACGGAAAGGATTACTTTTGTTCGCAAAAAAAGGCAAATGATGGGAAAAAAACCGCTCAACTGGATTGTTATGCGTAATCGTTTATCTCCGTTTAAGAATAAAAACAGACTTCTTGTTGAAAAATTACTTGAAAAATTGTCTGTATGTGTTCATTTTACGGTTCTCCCCGGATTGACGGAAAGGATTATTTTCAGAGAACTTTTTTTGAAAGGGTTGACAATGCTGGATTTAAGAGAAAACGGAATTAAAGTTCCATTATCTCTTTCTCATGTGGCGGCTCGCCAGGAAATCAGACAACTTGCTACACAAATTTTGTAAACTCAAAGAATCTTTTTTGATTTTTTACTTGAAAAAAATGTATAATCTGATAAGAATATCTTTATCGTAAACTTTAATAAAAAGGATATAAAAATGGCTAGAAGAAAACTTATCGCAGGAAACTGGAAAATGAACGGCTTAAAGGCTGACGGAATTTCATTGGCAACAGAGGTCGCAAAGCGTTACGCTTCTTTGGAAAATAAAGCGATTGATATGCTGATTGCTCCACCGTTTACGTTGCTGGATTCTGTTTGTCAGGCAACAGAAGGAACGGGGATTTGGGTCGCTGGTCAAGATTGTTCTCAATTTGAAAAAGGGGCTCATACCGGTGATGTCAGTCCTGTTATGTTAAAGGATTTGGGCTGTGGTGGTGTTATTGTCGGCCATTCAGAACGTCGTACGGATCACGGTGAAACGGATTCTTTGGTACGTGAAAAGGCTTCTGCTGGTCTTACGGCCGGATTGGGTGTTATTATCTGTATCGGGGAAACGTTGGAGGAAAGAGAGGCCGGAAAAACATTGGAAGTTGTCGGAGCACAGGTTAAAGGTTCTTTGCCTTCTGAAGCAACGGCCGGTCGTGTTGTGTTGGCTTATGAGCCTGTATGGGCTATCGGTACGGGAAAAACGCCGACAGCTGATGATGTTCAGGAAGTTCATGCGTTTATCAGAAAACAAGTTGCCGAAGTTTTAGGACAGGAAATTGCTGATGAAATGCAGATTCTTTATGGTGGCTCCGTAAAACCGTCTAATGCTGCCGAATTATTGGCTTTGCCTGATGTTGATGGTGCTCTTATCGGTGGTGCGAGTTTGAAAGCTGATGATTTTTGGGCTATTGCCGAAACACAAATTTAATTGAAGGAAAAAAAAGATGTATTCATTTGTTTTAGTTGTTCA
>JAFQJY010000068.1 GCA_017414845.1 Alphaproteobacteria bacterium
CCACCGACAACCATAGCAACAACAGGAAGAACCATATGCCACAGATAATCTGCAATCTTTCCTGATAAAGAAAGTTCGTTAAAATTATCCGAAACAAGTCCTCTGAGCGGGAAAAGATTTAAATACTCTCCACCGGCAAAAAGAATGACTAGGAAAATGGCAAACAGAAAGGAGGGAACGGCATAACCGATAACGATGACAAAACTTGTGGACACATCAAAAAAACTGCCGTTTTTAAGGGCTTTTTTTATACCGAGCGGAATTGAAATCAGATAAATCAGCAAAGTGCTCCATAACCCTAAAGAAACCGACACGGGCATTTTCTCTTTAATCAGGGAAAGAACGCTTTTGTCTTGATAAAAACTTTTCCCAAAATCAAAGACGGCATATTTCTTTATCATCATCCAAAAACGCTCATAAAGAGGTTTATCAAAACCGAATTGCTTTTTTAAATCATCAATAAGATCTTCCCGAACACCTTGCGCCCCTTGGTATTTTGAGTTGACAGAGGTTTTTGATTCGGTAACTCCGCCCGAAATTCTGGAAAGAGCAGAAGCATTATTACCTTCCAGTTTAAGCATCATTTGTTCTACCGGTCCCCCTGGCGCTGTCTGAATAAAAACAAAATTGACAGCCATAATTAAAAACAGAGTAACAGGTATAAACAGCAAGCGTTTTATCAGATATTTTTTCATTTTGCCCACCAATAAGAAAAAGAAGTTCCATGCATCGGTGTGTTTTCCGGATATCCGAATTTATCCCAAAAAACGACTCTCGTTTCAGGTAAATACCAGTGAGGAATAACATAAAACCCCCACATAAGAACTCTGTCCAGTGCTTTTGTTGCCGTTTCAAGTTCCTGCCTGTCTTTTGCAGAGATGATTTTTTCAATAAGAACATCTACGGTTTTATCGCAAATACCGGCAAAGTTATAACTGCCTTTTTGATCCTTGGCAGAACAACTCCAAAAATAAGATTGCTCATTTCCGGGAGATAAACTTTGTCCCCAAACAAAAACAAACATATCGTAATCAAAATTATCAAGTCTGTTTTTATATTGAAGCATATCCATAACACGAATGGAGGCTTTTATTCCAAGTTTTTTGAGCATTCTCGTAAACGGCAGAGAAATCCTTTCCCAAGCAGCGGCTCCCGAACTATCCAGCAAAATCTCAAATTCAAACGGCTTGCCGTTTTTATCCTGTAAAATACCGTTCTTAACTTCC
This sequence comes from Alphaproteobacteria bacterium, assembly GCA_017414845.1. The sequence goes on from JAFQJY010000068.1 coordinate 1,227, forward strand.
CATCCTGCCTCTTTTAAAAGAGACAGTGCTTTCATCAGTTCCGGTCTGGGATTCAATGGATTAGGAGAGGGTAATTTAATTTCTTCGCTAAACACACGAGGATCTAACTCGTCTTTAAAAGGATTTAAAAGTGCTAATTCCTGATTAGTCGGAAGTCCTTTTGCACCTAGATTGGAGTTGTCAAAATAACTTTGGGTTCGTGTGTATGAATTGTAAAATAAATTTTGATTTATCCAATTAAAGTTGAGAGCATATCCCAACGCTTCTCTGACACGTACATCTTGAAAAAGAGGACGTCTCGTATTAAAGACGAAGCCTTGCATCCCACTGGGCAGAGCATGTTTAAATGATTTTTTTACCAGTTTACCGAATTGTAAATCACTTCTCTCATAGGCAGTAGCCCATTTTTTGGCCTCATTTTCTATACGAACATCATAAGCCCCGGATTTTAATGCCTCAACGGCAACGGTTGTATCACGATAAACGTCATAGCGAAGTTCGTCAAAATTATGATGTCCGATGTTGACGGCTTCGTCTTTTCCCCAGTAGTTCGGATTTCTTTGATAAGTAATAAATCGGCCGATTTCAAAATCTTTAACAAGATAAGGACCACTACCGACGGGAACAGTTAAAGTGGTTGCCGTAAAATCTTTGTTTTCCCAGTCTTTTTGGGATAACACAGGCATTTGTCCCAAAATTAAAGGTAACTCACGATTATCGCCCGGATAAAAGGTAAAACGGACGGATAAGTCACCAGTTTTTTCTGCTTTTTCAACACTTCCGTAATAATAGCGAAATTGAGGAATACCTTTTTCCTTTAATATGTTAAATGAAAAAACGACATCGTCGGCAGTAACAGGGCTTCCGTCGTGAAAACGGGCTTGTGGTTTAAGTGTAAAGGCAACCCAACTTCTATCCTCAGGAATTTCTATCGTTTGTGCTAAAAGGCCATAGGCCGAAAAAGGTTCATCTGCAGAAGAAGTCATCAGTGTTTCAAAAAGTATGCTGATACCTGGTGCGCTGTTCCCTTTAATAACAAAGGGGTTAAATGTATCAAAAGAACCAAAGGAGGCTTGTTTCAGTATGCCTCTCTTAGGCGCATTCGGATTGATATAGTCAAAATGAGAAAAATTTTTCGGGTATTTAGGTTCGCCGTGCATGGCTATACCATGCTGTGGTTCTGCACAGGCTTCAAAAACCGTCAAAAACAAAAAAAATACAATCCAATATCTCATTCGTCATCCGAAAACTGATAGTCCGTATCGTCGTCAGGCTCTAAATTCATATATTTTTCAAGAGGTTCGTTTTTGTTGATTTTGACAATTTTTTTCTCATTTGTCGGAAGCAGTTCTTTCGGAATTTCCTTTTCCTGCATCAAAAACGGCGGAATATCATGAACTTCACCTTTAAGGGCTTTCAGCCAGTCTTTAAAGAAAAGTTGGTTTTTTTTGATTTCTAAGGCGATATAGATGAAACAAAAGGCAGTTAAAATCATAAAAACAGGTAAGAGCAATGCAATCCAATAGGCTAAAAAATCCGCACCTGAAAGAGCCTTTAAAAACGCCCATCCGCCCTTTGATGCCACAACCAACCCGAATCCAATCAGCCATACAAACGACAGGCATAAAAAGGAACTCAAAAGAATAACAAATCCAATCATATCAGTAGGTTCCTGCCGTCACGTAACTGAGAATGAAAATAACGACACCGATAAAACCGGCAAGAACAAATAAAAACGGTAACATAAAAAAATCTCCTTTTGTTTTGACAAATGAAAATAATATCTGTATTGTAGTATAAAACAAAATAAAAAGGAAGTATAAAATGCAAGCACTTGAATTTGAAAAAACAATTTTAGAAGTTGAGGATAAAATTGAAGAACTGCGTCACATGAGTTCCTCTGAGGAATTAGACGTTGTTGAAGAAATGAAACGGTTAGAGACTAAACTCAAAAAACAAGTTTCTTTAGCATACAAAAAATTGACGCCTCTTCAAAAAACACAG
>JAFQJY010000069.1 GCA_017414845.1 Alphaproteobacteria bacterium
CGGTGCTTCTGCCGGTATGAATCGGGCCACCGGCGATTATATGGGGATGCTTGCAACGGTTATCAATGCTCTAGCGTTACAAGAAGCGCTTGAAAAACAAGGTGTTCTAACCCGTGTTCAGTCGGCAATTCCGATGGATGCCGTTGCTGAGCGGTTCATTCGGCGTAAAGCTTTGAGCCATTTAGAAAAAGGGCGTGTGGTCATTTTTGCGGCAGGTACGGGGAATCCCTATTTTACGACAGATACCTGTGCTGCTCTTCGGGCAACAGAAATGAATTGTGATGTGTTCTTTAAATCAACGCAGGTGGACGGAATTTATGAAGAAAATCCTAAAGAAAATCCGAATGCCCGTCGTTATGATAAAGTTTCCTACGCAACGGTATTGAAAAAAGGATTAAAGGTTATGGATTTGACGGCAGTTGCCATGGCACAAGAAGGGAAACTGCCTGTTTTAGTATTTAATCAGGGGAAAGCAGGTGCCTTAAAAGATGCCGTTTGCGGTGAAGGTGTCAGTACTTTGATGAGTGAAGAAGGAGAATAAAATGGATTTTAATGTATTAAAGGCAGATATGAACGAACGTTTTGCAAAAACGGCAGAAGCGTTAAAAAAAGAGTTTTCAGGTCTTAGAACCGGACGTGCATCCGTCAATTTATTGGACAGTATTGTCGTAGAGGCTTACGGTTCTGTTGTGCCTCTTAATCAGGTCGGGAATGTAAGTGTTCCTGAATCACGGATGCTTTCTGTCAGTGTTTGGGATAAAAGTTTGATGAAACATGTTGAAAAAGCGATTCGGGATTCCGGATTAGGTTTGAATCCTGTCAATGACGGTGTACAAATTCGTATTCCATTACCGCCGTTAAGCGAAGAAAGACGTGTTGAACTGACTAAAATTGCAGGGAAATTTACTGAAACGGCGCGAGTGTCCGTTCGGAATATTCGTCGTGATGTTTTAGATGAGATTAAAAAGGCACAAAAAGCCTCTGAAATTTCCGAAGATGATGAAAAGCGTTATGAAACGGAAGTTCAGCAAATCGTGGATAAGGCTATTGCTAATTTGGATGAAATGTTAAAAGCCAAGGAAGTTGAAATTAAACAGGTTTAAGATGAGTGATATTCTTCCTCAGCACATTGCGATTATTATGGACGGAAACGGTCGCTGGGCAAAAGCAAAAGGCTTGCCCAGAACAGAGGGACATAAAAGAGGTGCCAAAAATTTAGAAAGAGTTTTAAAGGCTCTTGAAAAGAGAGATATTCATTATCTGACGCTGTATGCTTTTTCTACGGAAAATTGGAAACGCCCGAAAGAAGAAGTAGATACATTGATGCGTTTGTTTGAGGAATATCTGGCTCATGATATTGCTGATTTGCATAAAAAAGATGTTCGAATACATTTTATCGGTCGTAAAGACAGATTTTCTGAAAGTTTACGCAAGAAAATGTGTGAATTGGAAGAAAAAACAGAAAAAAATAAAACATTTCACCTTGTGTTGGCTTTGGATTACGGTTCCAGAGATGAAATTTTACGTGCCGTAAGCAAAGTTTCTACGGATATAAAAGACGGAAAACTTTCTTCTTCCGACTTGACAGAAGATGTGTTTTCGTCTTATTTGGATACGAAAGATTTACCTGAACCGGATTTGATGATAAGGACTTCCGGTGAGCAAAGAATCAGTAATTTTCTGTTGTGGCAGTTAGCCTATACGGAGATGTTTTTTACGCCTGTTGCTTGGCCTGATTTTTCTGAAAAAGAATTGGATGAGGCTTTGACGGCGTTTGCAAATCGTAACCGTCGTTTCGGTAATATAGAAGGAGCAGTAAAATGAAAAGTAATTTGGTTTTAAGAGTTTTGTCGGCATTGGTTTTAGCCCCTGTCGTTTTGTTGGCGATTTTCTTTGGAGATCCCGCATACAATATTCTTGTTGCTGTTATGGGTGCAACGATGGCATGGGAATGGGAAAAAATGATAACCGGAAAAACAACGCCTATTGCGCTGATTACGGGATGTTTAGCAACGATGGTAACTTTCGTTGCACGTCATTATCCGAGTGAATCCCTTGTCTTGATGGCACTTGGTGCAGTTTTTGTTTATTTTAAATCGCATAAGAATTTACTGCTTTCTTTTGGTGTTTTTTATATTTGTATTCCGGTGTTTTCTTTAATTTTTATCGCTTACTATACAGATAGCGGTGCTAATGATTTGGGGTATAGTTTTCAATATACTTTATGGCTCTTGTTTGTTGTTTGGGCAACAGATATCGGCGGATATGTCTTCGGAAAAAGTATCGGAGGGCCTAAAC
>JAFQJY010000070.1 GCA_017414845.1 Alphaproteobacteria bacterium
CTTTTGAAGTGGAAAACACACCTCACATTAAAGATGCTCTTAAGGTTATTACGGATGAGAAAACTTTAACCTTAGAAGTGGCTTCTATCCTTGAAAAAGGGGAAGTTCGTTGTCTTGCTCTCGGCACGACAGATGGGCTTATGCTCGGACAGGAAGTCATCCATACAGGAGCCCCTATTCTTGTTCCTGTCGGAAAAGAAACACTCGGCAGAATTATGAATGTCACAGGAGAACCTCTGGATAACCGTGGAGAAATCAAGACAAACACACTTAAACCCATTCATCAAAAAGCCCCTTCTTTTACGGAGCAGGCAACAGAAACATCAATTCTTGAAACAGGCATTAAAGCAATTGATTTAATATGTCCTTATGTAAAAGGCGGAAAAATAGGCTTATTCGGAGGTGCCGGTGTTGGTAAGACCCTCATTATTATGGAACTGATACACAATATCGCCAAAAGTTTAGGTGGTTATTCTGTTTTTACCGGTGTTGGAGAAAGAACTCGAGAGGGGAATGACCTCTACCACGAAATGATAGAAAGTGGTGTTATTGATTTAAAAGGGGATAACTCAAAAGCATCTCTTATTTTCGGACAAATGAATGAACCACCAGGTGCAAGAGCCCTTGTTGCCCTAACGGGATTGACTGTTGCTGAATATTTCAGAGATACACTTCACCAAAATGTTCTTTTGTTTATTGACAATATTTTCCGTTTTACGCAAGCAGGGTCAGAAGTTTCATCACTTCTCGGACGACTTCCCTCTGCCGTTGGCTATCAGCCGACATTAGCAACTGACATGGGCGAACTTCAAGAACGAATTACATCTACTAAAAACGGCTCCATTACATCTGTACAAGCCGTTTATGTCCCTGCTGACGATTTTACGGATCCTGCGCCCGTTGCTACTTTTGCACATTTAGATGCAACAACGGTTCTTTCCAGGAAAATAGCAGAACAAGGACTTTATCCTGCCATTGACCCTCTTGAATCGTCCAGTCGCATTCTGGCACCGGAAATTATCGGAAAAGAACATTATGAAGTTGCTCAAAAAGTTCTTCAAGTTCTTCAAACTTATCAATCACTTCAAGATATTATTGCGATTTTAGGCGTAGATGAACTTTCAGCCGAAGATAAACAGACCGTGAACCGAGCCCGAAAAATTCAACGCTTTTTGACACAACCATTCTTTGTCGCCGAAAGTTTCACAGGAAAGCAAGGGAAATTTGTTTCTGTAAAAGAAACCGTAGACGGCTTTAATGCCATTCTTTCAGGCGAATGTGATAATTGGTCAGAACAGGCTTTCTTTATGGTTGGTTCTCTGGACGAAGCACATAAAAAAGCAAAACAAATGAAAGCTGAGGACAATGCCTGAAACACTTAAAATTGAAGGAAAGATGAATTTTCATCTGATTAGTCCTAAAAAAGTCATTTTAGATACGGTCGCCGACAAAATCATTTTACCGACACCAAATGGTCCTCGTATGATTTTAAAGGATTCTGCCCCTGTCTTTTTAAAAATATCCATAGGTCCTCTTTGGATAAAGGAGAACGGAAAGAAACCTATCTGTTATATTGTTTCCGAAGGCTGTTCCGAAATCAGACGAAATATTTGTTCTGTCTTGGCTTGGGGCATTCCTTTTGATGAAATAGACCGTGCTTACTTTAAAGAAATGTTGGAAGAAATCAAAAAAGAAGAAGAAAAAATCAAGTCCGATTACGGAAAAAATCAAATTCAATCCTATAAAGAATTTATCACTTATGTTTTAAATGCTCCTGCTCATTTAGATATACCTGACTTTTAGATAAATTTCTTAAATGCCATCCTTGATGCATAAAATCCACTATTCCCCAGAGTTTCTTCTATTCTGATGAGTTGATTATATTTAGCCAACCTATCTGTTCTTGACAAAGAGCCTGTTTTGATTTGTCCACAATTTGTCGCAACGGCTAAATCAGCAATTGTCGTATCCTCCGTTTCTCCCGAGCGATGCGATAAAATACAGGCATATCCGTTCTTTTTAGCGATTTCTACAGTTGCTAAGGTTTCTGTCAGTGTTCCGATTTGATTTAACTTGATTAAAACGGCATTAGCAGTTTTCTTTAAAATTCCCTCTTCCAACCGTTTAGGATTGGTAACAAACAAATCATCTCCGACCAAC
>JAFQJY010000071.1 GCA_017414845.1 Alphaproteobacteria bacterium
ATGAAATATGCTTTTGCTGACGGCCGGACCAACGTGTCCAATCCTGCCACTTAAAATCCTTTTTCAGAACGTTTAAGGATTTGGCTTTTTCCAACAATGTTTTCTTATCCGTTACAAAACTTTCCATTGACGTATGGCCGGTATACAGCAATTCAATCCGCCGAATTAAAGAGGAAACGATATCTCCCGGCATCACTTCCTCCGGTTTCAGCGGATGTTTGTCTTTATGAATACGGAGAGGAGTTTCTATGTGTATTGTGATTTCATTTCTGTTTTCAGGCACTTTTAAAGGAAATATCTCTATGGGTGTTTGCAATTCTGCCTCAGATATATCATAGATAAACCTATCCCCGTCAGGATGTTTTTGAATAACTTTTACAAGATCTGCCGTTGCCTTTTCTTTTGAAATACCTCTTTTCATTCCTTTTGTCCAAGCCAGAAGAATGAACGACAAACTTTTAATGCAATCGCCAAAGAAAATCTGTGTAAACGAAAACTCCTCATCCTTTAAGATTTTACGTGTCTGTTCTAAATTCGGCTCAATAATATACGGATTGACCGAACGACCGATAAGTCCTTCTTGCGATTCAAAAATACTTGCATACGGACAGGTCTTCTTTAAAGCGCAATCCGTACACGTCGGCTTTCCGGAAAGGCAACAAATTCTGCGTAGTGATGATCCAAACACCCCTCTTAAAGCAGAACCGGCGTATTTCGGCAGATAAATATCCTGATTGGCTTTAAATGTGAACTCTAATTTAACAAGAGGTAAGTCAAGTTTCATTTGTACTCTTTTATCTCCAAAATTGCCCATCCGAACGGTTGTTCTTTTTCATCTTCTCGGCTAACCCACATCGTCGTAGCGTTTTTTTGCGGTTCTGTTTTTCCTTTTACGCTTACGTTTATTTTTCTGTTCCCATCCACCGTAACATTTTCGGCTCCGGAATGTTTCCCGATGCAGATAAGTACGCCATTGTTTGAAGAAATCTGTGAGAAAACTCTTTCATAAAAATCCGTGTTGATACATTTTTTACCGTAAACAGATTCGTTTTCAAACTCTTTTTGATAAAAATACTGACAGGCTTCCGTCAATGTTACCGGCGAAACATCTTTAATCGGTTTCTGAACCCCTTTTTCTTCAACATAAGTTATTGTTCCCTCAAACACGCTTCCGGATGGAATAATTTCTATCATATTTCCCCGAGTATCCAATTGACGCCCTGTCGTACGGGCTTTATTGACCTGTTTCACAATATGCGTCATAACAAGATTTTTTACCCTCGCATCAGAAATTTTTACGTATCTAAACGGGTCGTCTGTCGGATCCTTATAACTTAAAAACTCCTTTTCTAAATTCCTATCGTCAATTGCTTTCCGTCCTTTTGCGTAAAAATTGACTAGTGCCGTTCGGAGGCTTCCCTTTAAACTGCTCCCGAGAATCACCGGCATATTCGTCAATACGTCTGTATACTGTTTCTCTATGGTAAGTACAGATTTTCTATATTCTTCAAAAACCTCACGGGACACAAATGCTTTTTTTTGTCCGCTTTGCGCAATTTTATCTGCTCTGTTTTTAAAAAACGAATTGATTTCATTCATTTTTGTCTGTTTAGACAAAGTCAATAATTCAAGCCGTTCGTTTTGTGTAAGCGCTGTTTTCAATTCTTTCGGAGCAAACGTATATAAGAATGCATCTCCTTGTACTTGCGGTAAATCATCATATTCTTCACCACATTCCAAACAGATACCGTCTCTAATCGTTCCTCCGCAATCACAAATCGGCGCCGAACTTCCTCCTTCTTGCGCCATTACATAATTTGTCGGCATAAAATCCTCATTTGTACCAATATGAACAGGAGTCAAGATTTTAAGCGTATATGTGTATGTTTTCAATCTTTTGTTTATTTCCATCTTATTCCTCCAAAGTTATCCCAATGACCGGCGCATATCCTTGAAAAACAACTTTCGTATCCCGTGCTACATTTCTAAAACCACTACCGATATAAGGCTTATCTGTGGGTTCTTTCAAACAAAAAACAGCGCTGGTATCTGCTGTCAAAACGGGACTTTTATGAACAAATGTGTTTTCATCCGTAAAATAAAACTGCTTTCCGAAACGGGTGAATAATTTGTAATAACTTTTTTCCTGTATCGCCTCGTCTTTCTTCGGAACACAAGGAGCCAACGTCATAACAGATACTTTTTTCTTTTGAGAAAAAGGGACTTCTGTCCTGTTCTTTATCTTAAACTTCCCCTTACCTCGTGTTGCCCCTCGTCCGATACCGAACATGCCGAGTTCTTTTAATAAAAAGGTTATTTCTTCAGCTGTTATTCTTTCTTCATCATAGACAATATAAACTGATGAATTTTGCTCATAATAAATGTTTTTGAGCGTATAGGGATCGTATCCGTTGCCGTCAACTGATCCTGTCTTCGGATTGACGGCATTGTGCATACGTGTAACAGGCTTTTGATAGGGAACTGCTTGCAACAACGCATGCCATTTATTTAACGGAAGTTCTATGTTTTTCAATTCAATCCATTTTCGGCTTTTGAATTTTTTCCGCTCAATCGCATTCGGTACTTCTCCAAAAAAACAAACCGGAACCGTGGGACGCGGTAAAAAACCGATTGGAAAAAAATCAGAAACAACCATAAACGGATTACCTTCC
>JAFQJY010000072.1 GCA_017414845.1 Alphaproteobacteria bacterium
AAAAACAGTTATTACATCAAACTCTTTCGTGAAGAGTATGGGATTGCAAGAAGTTGTTGATGCTTTACAGGAAGCAGGAATTAAAGTCATCTCTTTGAAAGAAGTTAAAAGACAGGTTTTGACACGAACATATTTTAAGGCGTGGCTCAGTTATAAGTTTAAATATGTGCCTCATAAAAAAAGCGGAGATAAAAAGGGTGTCATTTTATTTACCTCCGGTTCTGAAGGTGTCCCAAAAGCCGTTGTGCTGAGCCATCAGAATTTAACGGCAAATATCTTTCAGACCTGTTCTATGGTTCATATCAGTGCTAAGGATTTGTTATTTAATGCTTTGCCGATGTTTCATTCGTTCGGTTTGACGGTAGGGACACTTTTCCCGCTTATTTGTGGCGGACGATTGTTTCTTTTTCCGTCTCCGCTCAGGTATCGTGAAGTAGCAGAACTTTGTTACAGTACAGGGGCAACGATGCTTTTTGGAACCGATACTTTTTTGAGCGGATACGAACGTGTCGGACATCCGTTTGACTTTCATAAAATGCGTTATGTTATGGGAGGTGCCGAACCGGTTAAAAAGGAAACACGGGACAGATGGGCAGAAAAATTCGGTATTCGTTTGTTTGAAGGATACGGAGCAACGGAAACTTCACCGATACTTTCGTTAAATAATCATATATTCTGTCGCTATGGGTCTATCGGACAGATTGTACCGTTTGTAGAACACAGAATAAAGCCTGTTGACGGCGTTGAGAACGGAGGGGTTTTAGAGGTAAAAGGGCCGAATATTATGATGGGTTATATGTTCGCTGACAATCCCGGTGTGTTGGTTCCTCCGAAAGATGGGTGGTATGAAACAGGGGATGTTGTTGAATTAGATGAGGACGGTTTTTTGTTCATTCGTGCCAGATTGAAACGGTTTGCAAAAGTAGCAGGTGAAATGGTTTCCTTGCCACAGGTTGAAAAAATTGCCGAAACGGTTTATGGTGGAAAATATAATTTTGCCGCAGTGGCAGTGCCTCATGCCAGTAAAGGCGAGCAAATTGTTCTTGTTTCCACGTACAAGAGGGCAAAATTAGACAAATTTACGGCTTATACGAAAGAAAACGGTTATTCGGAACTTGCAAATCCGAGAATAATCGTGTATCGTGATGAAATACCTGTTTTAGGAACGGGAAAGCGAAATTATATCGCTTTAACAAAGGATGTTATTGAAGAATTAAATATAAAGAAATAGGATTAAAAATGAGAGAAGAAATTGTCAATTTGGTTTTTCCGGAACCTTTGCCGAGTGTAGAGGAAATTATTGCTAAATATCCGAAAAGAGAATTGCCCGAGGGAGCAAAAGTAACTCGTGTCGGACCAAGTCCTACCGGTTATTTTCATGTCGGTAATTTGTCTGCCGCATTGATTTCCGAGCGTCTGGCACATCAGTCCGGTGGTGTGTTTTTTGTTCGTATTGAAGATACTGACCAAAAGCGTCAGGTTGAAGGTGCTGTTGATATTCTTCTTCGTTCATTACGTCATTTTGATATTTTTAATGACGAGGGTCCTGTTTTTGAGGGAGGGGAGAAAGGAACTTACGGACCGTATGTCCAAAGTCAAAGACGGCATATTTACCATGCCTTTATTAAGGATTGGCTTATAAAGGATTTAGCGTACTTATGTTTCTGTACGGAAGAGGAAAATCAAAAAATTCACGATATGCAGTCTAAGGGGAATATTCGTCCCGGTTATTATGGTGCCTTTGCAAAATGTCGCAAATTGACGGAAGATGAGATTTTAGAGAACTTAAAGGCCGGTAAAAAGTATGTTGTGCGTTTTAAATCTCCCGGACATTATACAAAGAAAATTGTGATAGAAGATGTTTTACGGGGACGACGTGAGTTTCCGGAAAATGATTTGGATATTCCTATTATGAAATCGGACGGATTACCGACTTACCACTTTGCGCATTTGATAGATGACCATTTAATGGGAACGACACATGTGCTTCGTGGGGAAGAGTGGTTGTCTTCACTACCGCTTCATATTCAACTTTTTACGGCGATGGGATGGAAACCGCCTAAATACGGACATATCTCTCACATTCAGAAAATGGATGGTGAAAATCGTCGGAAACTTTCTAAGCGTTTAGACCCTGAGGCTAATATGACTTA
>JAFQJY010000073.1 GCA_017414845.1 Alphaproteobacteria bacterium
AAGAAAAATCGGTAACACCTTGATGATATAACCAGTGCCACAACTGTTTAACCCGAAACGGTTTTTCACCGATTTGGGCCATTTCGGTTGCAAGTTCTTCACGAGACAGACCAATCAGTTCTTTCATTTTTTACCACAGGCTTTACCGATAGCCTGATACGCTTTTGTGAAACCTTTAAGAGAGAATGTATCCGTTGTAGTCGTTCCTCTTGAGGAAACGCCTTTAAAAACAGCCTTGTTTCCCGAACGCATTTTTTTGACAAGAGCGCTGTCCGTTTTAGCATCTTCTGCCCAAGCCGTATCTTCGTGCGTAAACAGGGAAACCGGTTTGTTATTATCAATTTTTACAGTCGCCTGACTTCCTTTTTTATAGGTATATCCGGTTGTTAAACTGATTGTATCAAAAGTTTTGTCTGCCGGACGATGTGTAATCAGCAATGAGATAAAGCCTCTTTTGGTGTACTTTCCTTCCGAACGTGTCGGGATGGATGCCATATAACAGACTTTGTTTTTATTTTCTGTATAACTGTACGCTTTCCAATCTCCAAAAGTTCCGAGTAATTTTTGAGAGGAAGCAAAAGCCGATGTTGATACAATTAAAGTGATTAAAAATAATAAACCTTTTTTCATTTGTTTTCTCCTTGCAGTTTCTTTTTTACAATGAAAAAAAATTAAATGCAACCTTTAAAAACATTTTCTGCATAAGTTTTCGGACTTATTTTATCGTCTAACGGAGGTAAAACTCTGGCATCTTTTTGTAAAACAGCAGGAAGTGTCGGGCGAATTCCCTCGTGTATCAGGAGTAAAGAATGCGTATAGCCGGCTAAAAGTGAGGCGGCCTTATCTTTTTTATCCCAAAGATTTTCCTGTATCCAAAAAAGAGGGGTATGAGACATTTGGCAAAATACGGACAGGAATGTAAGTACTCTGAAATCGCAAGAAAGAATCATGTCCGGCATTTCCTGTTTAATGAGATGCGTGATTTCTCCGATATTAAAAAGACATTTGAAAAGAGCATGTATTCTTCCTTTGCCTCGTTCTATTACGAGATTTTTATCCCAAGTACGGACAGAAAAATCACGTAGTTTTTTTTCTAAATCTTTATTTTCGCCATCAATGTAAAAGACGGGCTTTAAAATCCGCTTTTGTGTTAGTTTTAAAATGCCGTCAATCAGCGTTGTTTGAACCTCTCCCATATTTGAGGCGTCTAAAATAAAAAGAACTTTTTTCTTCATTTTTTCTCCAATAAAGCAATAAAAAAACCGTCATGTCCGTGAAAGGGCATCGGTCGTAAAAAACCGTGTTCTGTCGTGTAATTTTCAGGGGTCGTTAAAGGAATGATATGAAATAAGTTTTTGACTTTTTCAATTTGTTCTTCTCCTTCATCTTTTAAGAGAGAGCAAGTGCAATAAACAACTTTTCCACCCTGTTTAACAAGTCTGTGTGCTGTATTCAGGAGTTTTTCCTGTGCTTTAATCAACTGGATGAGATCCGTCGGTTTACGATGAAGTAAAACATCCGGATGACGGCGAAGTGTTCCTGTTGCAGAACATGGAGCATCTAACAAAATAATATCGTATTTGTTTTCGCCCTCAATATCGTTGGCATTTTTAACAAAAGTCTGCGCTTTAAGATGAATTCGGGTCAGGTTTTCGTTAAGCCGTTTCATACGATTCGCAGAAATATCAAAGGCGTCAACAATACCCCCTTTCATAATGAGTGAGGCCGTTTTTCCCCCGGGGGCCGAACAAAAGTCGGCAACGGATAATCCTTTGATGTTGTCTAAAACTTCTGTTGCTAAATAGGCACTATAATCCTGTACCCACCAAGCCCCTTCATCAAATCCATCAAGGGTCGGAATAAAACAACCTTTTGGCAAACGCAGGCAATTACCGCTGATAATTTGGGCATTTAATTTTTCTGCCCAAAGTTTTGGATTTTCTTTAACGACGATATCAACCGCAGGCGTATCTAAAAAAGATTCGGCAATTTGATATGCTGTTTTTTTTCCGTACTGGTTTTCCAGTTTTTCATAAATCCAATCGGGGATATTTTTTTCTTCCGGTAAAAGTTTCGGCGAATTTTTTAAAAGATTTCTTAAAACAGCATTGACAAGTTTCGTATAGGCGCCGTTTTCGGTCGTTTTTGCAAGGTCAACGCAGGTAGATACCGAGGCATGATCCGGTGTGTCCATAAACAGAATTTGAGCAACGCCGATTCTTAAAATACTTAAAATGCGTCGTGCGTTGAAAGGAAGCGGTTTTTGCAAGAAGTGATTTAAAACACCGTCAATTTGTCCGAGCCTTTTCAAACAAGTCGCTATCAGCATTCTGGCAAAAGCCC
>JAFQJY010000074.1 GCA_017414845.1 Alphaproteobacteria bacterium
GAACCGGCAGAACAACACCCCAGCCCACACTTTACATTAGGAGCAATGCAAGAGGACGCCTCTTTGGGATGATATTTCAGTCCGGCTGTTTTATAAACTAATTTAAAGGTATTTGTAACCTTATCACAAACGGCTTCCTCGTATTTTTTTCCATTGACAAACATTTCTTTTAAATAAGTAAAATCCATATTTAGTAATATATTACAAACAGTTTTCTTTATCGGCATAACAGTGATACTAAATGCATTTGTTTCTTCTTTTTTATACGTCCAAAAGAAACCATCCTCTTCTTTTAAAAAGCCAAGAGCTGTTAGAACCGCTCCATCTTCCGCTTTGTTCAACAGAGGAGATGTCATAATGGAGGCTGCCCGATTATTAGCACCTTTTTGGATAGTATTGGCTGTATTTTTAGAAATTAAATAACTGACAAACTCAATCCCTCCGATGGTTAAAATACCACTTATAACCAAAACAGCTAAAACTTCAAATACACTGCGTCCTTTTTGATACATGAGGTACTCCTTTTGTGAAACAATAGTATAAAATTATACTTTTATAAAACAAAAAAAGCCCATCAAGTGGGCTTTTTTTATTTAACGCAATTTAATATGGGCTTCTCGCAGTTGTAATTCAGAAACCGTACTGGGCGCCTGCATTAGTAAATCCTGCGCTTTTTGGTTAAACGGGAATGCGATGACTTCACGAATGTAGTCTTCATCCGCAAGCAACATGACCAATCTGTCAATACCGAAAGCTGCTCCACCGTGAGGAGGTGCGCAGTATTTGAATGCATTAAGCATACCGGAGAACTTTTCGTCCACAGTTTCTTTCTTATAGCCAGCCATTTCAAATGCCTTATACATAATATCCGCTCTGTGATTACGAATAGCACCGGATAGAATTTCATAACCGTTGCAAACCATATCGTACTGATAGGCTTTAATCTCTAACGGATTTTTATTGAGCAAAGCATCCATTTCGCCTTGGGGCATAGAGAACGGATTGTGAGAAAATTCAACTTGATGCGTATCTTCATTTTCCTCAAAGAACGGGAAATCCGTAATCCAACAGAATATAAATTTATTTTTGTCAATTAAATCCAATTCTTCACCCAACCGTTTGCGAACAGCACCTGCAAATTTGACCGTTTTTACGCCTTTTCCTGCGACAAAGAAAACAACATCTCCTGTTTCAGCGCCACAAACTTCTTGCATTTTTGCCAAACGTTCATCGTCTAAATTCTTAGCTACGGGTCCTTTTGTACCTTCATCTGTCCAAGAAATATAAGCCAAACCGCCAAATCCCTCGTCCTTAGCCCAAGAACCAAGTTTGTCAAACCAACTTCTAGGCTTATCAGCAGCTTTCGGAACACGAATTCCACGAACAAAACCACCTTTTTCAACTATTCCGGCAAAAATACCAAAACCGGAATTACGGAAAATATCAGACACATCTTTAATAATCAACGGATTTCTTAAATCCGGTTTATCTGTTCCGTATGTCAACATAGCCTCATCAAACGGAATTTGAACAAACGGCATTGGAGAGATTTCACGACCGTTTCCGAATTCAATAAAAGAATCATGAATAACAGGCTCTAAAACATCAAAGATTTCTTGTTGCGTTACGAAAGACATTTCCATATCCAACTGATAGAACTCTCCGGGAGAACGATCTGCACGACTGTCTTCATCACGGAAACAGGGCGCAATTTGGAAATATCTGTCAAAACCGGAAACCATCAGCAACTGTTTAAACTGTTGCGGAGATTGAGGTAAGGCATAGAATTTTCCCGGGTGAACACGAGACGGAACCAAATAGTCACGTGCGCCTTCGGGACTGGAAGCCGTCAAAATAGGTGTTTGAAATTCATTGAAACCGGCCGACCACATTTTTTCACGCAAAAAACGGATAAAACGATTCCGAAGAAGAATATTTTGATGTGGCTTTTCCCGTCTTAAGTCCAAGAAACGATAAGTTAAACGTTGTTCCTCAGATAAATCAGAGGCGTCTCCGTTGACTTGCATCGGTAAAACATCAGCCGTTCCGAGCATTTCAAATCCTGTAATGGCAACTTCAATTTCACCTGTCGGTAATTTGGGATTGATTGTAGAACCCTCTCTTGCCAAAACTTGCCCTGTTAAGGAAATAACACTTTCTAAACGAACCTTTTCAAGTTCGGAAAATAAAGGACTTGATGTATCAGCCACACACTGTGTCAAACCGAAATGGTCTCTTAAATCAATAAACAATAAATTTCCGTGGTCTCTTTTAGAATGAACCCAACCGGATAAACGGACTTCTTGTCCGACATTTTCTTTTCTTAAAGCTTCACAAGTATGTGTTCTGTAACGATGCATTTTCTAAACTCCGAGTTAAAAATTAAACGGGAGTATTAAAATACACTTACTCATTAAAGTCAAGATTTTTTTTTTACTCTAAAATAAAAAAACGTACGAATTTTACTTTATTTATTTCTAAAAGTCATAATTCGTTGTTTTTGTCTGTCCCAATCTCTCTTTTTTTCCGTTTCACGTTTATCCTCATGCGTTTTTCCTTGAGCCAGACCTAATTTAACCTTAGCAATTCCACGAGAATTAAAGTAAAGTTCTAATGGAATAATCGTATAACCTTTTCTATTGACCAGTCCCATTAAATTACTGAGTTCTTTCTTTTTAAGGAGCAATTTTCGGGGACGACCGGCCACATGCTTAAAAAAAACACCGGCCCCATATTCCGTAATATTGGCATTGACTAAAAAAGTTCTCCGTCCGTCGGCGATGCATAGGCTTCGGCAATGTTGGCGTGTCCGGCCCTCAGAGATTTAACTTCACCACCACTTAGAACAATACCGGCCTCAACGGTTTCCGTAACAATGTAGTTAAACCGTGCTTTTCTATTGACTGCAACTGTTCCGGTAGAGATAAGCGTTTTCATTTGATTTTTTTGACAACAACCTTTGCTTCAAACTCGTTAATGATTTCCTCCTCACGAGCCTCAACACAGAGAATCGTTTTGATTTTTAAAAAGCCTTCTTTTGCCTCATCCGTAAAAGGCTTTAAAATAAGCGGACGTGCCTCCTTGTTTTTATAAATATAGACCGTCCCTTCTCCGTCATATTGAAAAACAGGGTTTTCAACTTTTTGCGGTGTTGCAGGAAACACAATCATATATTCTCCTGCCATATTTACAAGCAAGTCAAACTTCATACCTGGTCTGTCCATTTGCTCAATTCTCCCTTCAACCAAACTTTATCTTGTTTATTTAAATGCGGATAAACTTTTTTAGCTATCTCCATATAATAATTACTTATCCACTTTTTTTCATCATAAGTCAAGAGGTCTTTATCAATTAGTTCATAACAAAACGGAACAAAAGTCATCATTTCAAACCGAAGAAGTTTCTTTTTACCGGTATTTGCCTTTTTGACCTGCATCATATTTTCAATTCTGATACCGAATCTGCCGGGGAGATAAAAGCCCGGTTCATTAGATAAAACCATCCCTTCTTTGATTTCTGTTCTGGAATGAGGACTGATAGACGGAGGTGTTTCGTGCACATTAGAATAACAACCGATACCGTGTCCTGTTCCGTGATCATAATCAACCTCAGAAAGATTCAGGAATTGTCTGGCTATACCATCTAAAAATGCACCGATAGTTCCCACCGGAAAAACGGCACGTGCCAAAGCAATATGACCCTTTAAAACCTCCGTATATCTCTGACGAGCCTGTTCAGGTACTTTTTCAGATAAGGCAACCGTCCTTGTCATATCCGTTGTCCCATTCATATATTGCGCACCGGTATCCAAAAGATAAATGGATTGTCCTTTCAAATCCTTACATGTTTTTTTTGTCGGAATGTAGTGAACAACGGCTGCATTTTTTCCTACGGCAGAAATAGCCGGAAAACTTTCGCCTTTGTAAAGCGGATGGCTCTTTCTGAAATGAA
>JAFQJY010000075.1 GCA_017414845.1 Alphaproteobacteria bacterium
GCAAAACAGGGACGCAATCGTGTCAATCAGGCTATTTTGCCTTTACGTGGAAAAATTCTGAATGTAGAACGGGCCCGTTTTGACAGAATGCTCAGTTCTGCCGAAATAGGTACACTCGTCACTGCCTTCGGTACAGGTATCGGACGAGATGATTTTAATGCCGATAAATGCCGTTATCATAAAATTATTATTATGACCGATGCTGACGTAGACGGCGCTCATATTCGGACGTTACTTTTAACATTCTTCTTCCGTCAAATGCCGGAACTGTTGGAAAGAGGCTATATTTACATTGCTCAACCTCCTTTATACCGTGCCAAAAGAGGGAATTCTGAAATCTATCTCAAAGATGACAAAGCCATGGAAGATTATCTGATTCAAAACGGGACAACGGATGCTGTTTTAGTTATGGCTGACGGGACACAAATTGCGGGGGATGATTTAATATCCCGTACACAACAGGCCCGAACGGCAAATCAACTGATTACCCGAATGGCCAAAAACATTCCGTCCAGAATCATTGAACAAATGGCTATTAGCGGTTTGCTTTCTACAGGTACTGTCTACGACGATTCGTTTGTTCAACGTCTGGATGCCCTAGAGGCAGAATATGAACGTGGTTGGAGTTGCGAATATAATGAAGAAAAAGGCTTTACTTTCAGACGAACCCTGCGTGGCGTCACGGAAAAATTCTACTTGACCAAAAAACAACTGGAAACAGGAGAAGCCGTTCGTTTGGAAGAAATGAGTACCGAACTTAAAGAGTTCTATGAAAAACCAAGTATTCTCCGAACAAAAGACAGCGAATACAGAATTACAGGCCCGTCCAGTTTGATTGAAGCGATTTACAAACAAGGCAAAAAAGGAATCGCTATCAACCGCTACAAAGGACTGGGGGAAATGAACCCTGAGCAATTATGGGAAACAACGTTGGATCCGAATGCACGCCACTTATTGCAAGTTAAAGTTCCTCATTTGGATCAGGCAGAGGCTGTTTTCTCAACGCTGATGGGTGATATTGTTGAACCTCGTCGTGACTTTATTCAAGAAAACGCACTCAATGTTGTCAATTTGGATATTTAAAATATTTTAAAAAAAATTATTGACAAAATACTTTTTTTGCGCTATAAATAAAGTTAGAAGTTAAAAAGCTTTGAAAAAAGCCATAGAAGAAAAGGAAAAAGATGATGAGTAAGACAAGTGAATTTGTTGAAACCGGATTTCGGTCATTGAGCGGAGGCATCAGTGCTTTACCTAAAACGGCTTTAAAATCTGCCGATTTTGAAGGGGCCAAAACTTTTACACCACGTGCTCATGAGCAATTCAAAACGGCCTTATTTGGAAAAACTGCTCGAAACGAATCCGCTGTTAAAGTCAAACAAAGTACTTTACAAATGGTTCAGATGAAAACAAATACACGTGGCTGAGATTTTTTAAAAGTGTAAACGCTTTATAAAAGACTTCCTGTTGCCTTCAGGGAGTCTTTTGTTTACACGCTATTTTCCTTGAGAACCCCTGCTCTTTTGCTATACTTAGCGAGAGAAGGAGACTAAACACGGTACCAAAAGCGACAGAAAACAAAAATCTTCTTTTTGATAAAGAAAGAGCAAAAGAACCAAGTACTTTCACTGTGCTTCGTGATGTTGTTTTTGGGAAAAACAATAAAAGTAGCGAAGACACATGGATACCTCCTTCAATCGTCGCCATTAGCTTAGATTATGTCTCGCTACGAAATGCAAAACTTGCTCAGGAAAAAGGAAAAAAGAAAGATTCTTTGCTACCTGAAAACGGAAAAGGCATGAATTATTTTATTAGCGGTTATGTCTATACGGCAGAGGAAGCTGAAGAAGCCAAAAAAAAATCCTTACTAAAAAAACTTATTGATGCAAAAATGCAAAACGCTTAAGAAATGTCTCTCAATATAAAAACTTCTCTCTTGTTGTTGTTTCTGAAAATATCAAAATAAAAGACTTGACGTCCAACTCCTGATATGATAAAATGGGATGTATGGAAAGGAGAACCGTTATGAGTGAAGAAAAAGCAAAAGAAAACGCTAATCCGCTCAGTGCTTTTAAAGGTCTCGGCGAATCGCTTCGTTGGGCTACCGGTCTTTCTGTGAATGATAACGGAATGTCCTGTGGGGCTCGTGGTCGGGATGATAACGATAACCAACGCCTCCTTATGGCTTCACGGGAAGGTCGTTAAATGGCGTTGACACAGGAGTGTTCTTATTGTGTTTTTCCTTCGGAAGAAGGGATTTTTATTGTGGCTGTTTCTGCCAGAGAAACAGATCCGTTTAATCCGGTGATTCTTTACGATGGCGGAGAACACGCTCTTTTTTATCGTAACGGAGAAGATGTTATTACTCTGGATTATCTCAATCCGAAATTACAAGGTGACTTTTTTGAGGCATCGGAAGTTATTATTGCCGAAGTGGATACACAAACAAATGAACTTATCCGGCATTATTCGGCTAAAATGCGTCAACTGAGACGTCTCCCCTCTTTTGAATTGGCCGTTAAACGTTAAAATCGTTTTTTGCTTAAAAATTTTCTTTAAAGAAAAATACTTTTTCACTTTCCGAACAGAAAAGTCTCTTGTTTCTTCATTATGCTCTACGAATAATCAGATTCGGGAAAATTGATTTAAGTTCACTTAAAAAATCTTCATCCGTATAAAAAGCCCAAATATCTTCCGGTTCAGGTTCTTTTAGTCCGTTTTCAGCAGGTCTGTATTCTTGAATAGCGTATTGACAAACACCTTTAGCCTTTAAAAAGTAAGCCAAACGTAAAACCTCCTCTTTCGTAACGACACGGGGATCCGTTGTTGTTCTGACCTCAAACGGAATACCTGATTCTAATAATAAATCCAAAGACGCACCTGCCCTTTTCCCCATTTCAAAATCAGATGAAGTACCCGTTGCAACCGCATA
>JAFQJY010000076.1 GCA_017414845.1 Alphaproteobacteria bacterium
GGGTGGTGCTTTAACGTCCAATACACAAATGCTTCGTGATAACGGGATTATGGATAAATATGCCGAAATCATCAAGGCTATGGAAGAGGTCGTTCGTAAAGGCGGATACGGAACTTCCGTGACACCTGTCAGTCAATTTTATTTTCAACAGGCATTCAATAATGTAATGAACGGTCCATGGCAAAGGATTGCTGAGGGCTATGGTAAAATGGTTTTGGGATATTTTGGAAAAACGCCCGTTCCTCCTGATGAGGAGGTTGTTAAAATCGCTTCGGAGCAATTAGGATTAGAGCCGACAACGCAATCACCTCGCCTTATCAATGATGAAAATCCGAAAAAAGGAATTGAACCGGCTAAAAAGGTTTTGGAGGAAAATAATTTGCCGATAACGGATGAGAATATTTTTATTACGGCAACTTGTGGTGAAAAAGGAATTGCTTTCCTAAAAGGCGAGGGAAAAATTGCTGTTCGCTATAATGAAAAACAACAAATAAAAAGAGATACCTATAAAATTACAATTGAGGGACAAACGTTTGATGTGTCACTTGCAGATAGAAAAGTAGTCGTTGATGGCCGGAGTTTTGTTTTTTCTGTTGGTGAAACGAAAGATAGTGCGCCAAAGAAGCAGATTTCGTCTTCCGAAACGGTTAAAGAAATTAAATCGCCTATTGTCGGGGTAATAACGGCTGTATCTGTTCAAAACGGGCAGTCGGTTCAGGCAGGAGAAAACCTCTTTACAATTGAGGTGATGAAAATGGAAACACAAATTAAAGCCGGTGAGAATATGACGGTTACGGAAGTTCTGGTCGCCAAAGGAACACAGGTTGCACAAGGACAGGTTTTGGCAAGAGGTGCATAAATGGATTTAACAAAACTGGAAAATTTGTGGAAAGAAACAGGTGTTTACGGCTTTTTTAATGAGGTCGGAACAGGAGGAGTTATCCCGTTGGGTGTCGGACAGATGGTAATGATCGCTGTTTGTTTCGTCCTTCTTTATTTGGGTATTCGCAAGAATTTTGAGCCGCTTTTGTTGGTCCCGATAGCATTCGGCGGTATTTTGGCAAATATTCCGTATGCAGGACTAACCGCACCGGACGGTTTGCTCGGCATCCTTTATCACATGGGTGTTGAAAATACCTTGTTCCCGCTGTTGATTTTTATGGGTATCGGTGCTATGACGGATTTCGGTCCTTTGATTGCTAATCCGAAAACTTTACTTCTTGGTGCTGCCGCACAGTTCGGTATTTTCGGAACGGTTCTTATTGTTATGGGTATCGGGTCGTTTGTTGACGGTGTTGATTTCACTTTGGCAGAGGCGGCTTCTGTCGGCATTATCGGTGGTGCTGACGGTCCGACTTCCATATTTTTGACACAAAGATTAGCACCTCATTTGCTGGCAGCCGTTGCCGTGGCTGCTTATTCCTATATGGCGCTTGTTCCGATTATTCAACCTCCGATTATGCGTGCTTTGACAACTGAAAAAGAACGTAAAATTGAAATGAAACAGTTACGTGACGTTTCTAAACTTCAAAAGATTTTATTCCCGATTATCGTTCTGTTTATGTGTATTTTGTTTTTCCCGAGCGCAACACCTCTTGTCGGTATGCTGATGTTCGGTAATTTACTTAAAGAATGTGGCGTAACGGAACGTCTTTCTAAAACGGCCTCAAATGAACTTATCAATATCGTAACGATATTTTTAGGGCTTTCCGTCGGGTCAAAAATGACGGCGGAAAACTTTTTGATTGCTAAGACGTTAATCGTTTTGGTCGTGGGTGTCGTTGCTTTCGGGTTCGGTACGGCAAGTGGTGTTTTAATGGCAAAACTTATGAACTTGTTTTGTAAAGATAAAATCAATCCGCTTATCGGATCGGCAGGTGTTTCTGCCGTTCCGATGGCGGCTCGTGTTGCTCAAAAGGTAGGGCAGGAGGCTAATCCCTCTAATTTCCTTTTGATGCACGCTATGGGGCCGAATGTAGCCGGCGTTCTTGGATCGGCAGTTGCTGCCGGACTTTTATTGACTTTATGTAGGTGATGAAATGGAAGATACTTTTTTTGAAATGCTGACGGATTTAATGGAGCAAGGTTCTTATGAACAGGTTCTTGAACAAACCGAGGAAGCCTTAAAACAAGATCCGAATGAGGCGGATTGTTACCTTTATCAAGGGTATGCTTATCAAGCAATGGCTGAGTTTGATAAAGCAATGGATGCTTTTCGGATGGCTATTTTGAAAGATCCGTCTGATTCGTTTTTGCGTATAGCGTATGGTAGGTTTTGTGAGGATATGGGACAGGATGTTGAAGCCTTAAATGCGTACGATTCTGCTCTGTTTATAAATCCTGAGTCGGAAGATGCTCCTAAATATGCAGGGGATATTCTTGTTCAAAACGGACAGTTAGAACAGGCCGCAAATGCTTATCATCTGGCTTTTGTCAATAATCCGGAGGATTGGGATCTGGGAAATCAGTTGGCTGAATTATATGCAAGTTTGGGCGATATGGATGAGGCTGTTAAACTCTATCCCGAACTGCTACAAAAAAATCCGACTTTTACCATGCAGATGAAATACGGAAGTGCGTTGTTGTTTTTCTTACAAAACGGAGCACCTCATACTGAAATTGCTCAGGCGGCCGTTGAGTGGAAAGAAAAATATCCTAAGAACGCTTTTGTAACGCAGTTCGCTGATGCCCTCATTACAAATCAAGTTCATTATAATCCGATGTCTTTGGCAAATATAAAGGCTCTTTTTGATTGTGAGGATACATCGTTCAGGGAAACAGAAATTGCTTTACCCATTGCAGAGATTTTATCTAAGACGGAAAGGGAAGTGACACCTTCAAAAGTCGTTATGGATATGGGATGTGGCAGTGGATATTATGCAGATGTTTTAAAACCTTATTCGGCACTTCTTATCGGTACGGATGTATCAACGGTAATGTTGGATAAAGCCCATGCAAAAGGATTGTATGATAAGTTATTTAATTGCGATTTTATGTCTGTTTTGAATGCAAAACCGAATACATTTGATTTACTGTTTGCCGTCAGGCTTTTTGATTATACGCTTTTGACACAGGATATCGTTCAAAAAATGGCTTCTGCACTGAAAACAGACGGAAAAGCATTCTTTACAATCCGTGTCAATCAGTTAAATGAGGAACCTGTCTCCTTTATGCCTCCGTTTAAATATGGATATAATCCTAAATCCGTATCCGAAATGCTTCGTATGGCAGGATTGACAATTATTGATGAAACACCCTATTCAACAGGGGCAGAAAATTTGGTTATTTATACGGCACTTAAAGTATAACCGCCGTCAGTCGTTTGAATAAAACGACCTGTTTCGTCTTTGATTTTTTGACGCAGTTTATAAATATGCGTCTCGACGGTATGCGTTTCCGTTTCTTCTTTGTAGCCGAAAATTTGGGCAAGGAGCATTTCTTTTGAAACTGTACTTGCCCTGTTTTCGTAAAGGAAACAAATGATTTGCGTTTCTTTTTCCGTCAGATGAAAAGTATCCTCGTTTGTTTTGAGTATTTTAAGTGTCGCATCAAAAGAATAAACAGAGGTTGAAAATTTAAGCGTTTTTCGGTTTCCCGCTAAATTTTCAATAAAGGAAAGTCGTTCGGCCAGGGCAGAGGCCGTAAAGGGTTTTTCAAGAAAGGTGACATTCCCGTCAGTGGGAAATGCCTGTCCCAAAAAAAGAACTGTTTTTCCGAAAAGTTTTGGAATGAGTTGTGCATCTTCGTCAACAATTATCAAAGAAGCATCCTCTTTTTTTGAAAGTAAATCCTGTTCGGAATTGAAACATACAGGCTTTTTTGAAGCTAATAAAACTTCTAATGTTTTCAAAGTCCCTTCTTTTTTTGAAAAAATAAACAGCATAAAATCTCCTAACACTTGCTTTTCTTTTTTTTATTATGTATGATAGCGCAAAAAAAAGAAAGGTTTTTTTGATGATTTTAAAATTATATACCTATCTGACCTATATAACCTATCCTTTTATTCGGATTCTTTTATGGAAAAGAAGAAAAAAAGGGAAAGAAGACGCTGTTCGCTATCGTGAAAGAATGGGATATTATACCAAAGAAAGACCGGAGGGGCAACTGGTTTGGATACACGGCGCATCAGTCGGCGAATGTTTATCAACAATGCCGTTGATTGAAAAACTTGTTAAAGACGGACATCAGGTAATGCTGACTTCCGGAACGGTTACTTCTGCGACATTGATGGAAAAAAGATTGCCTGAAGGGGCTTTCCATCAGTATGTGCCGGTAGATTATCCGAGTTTTGTTAAACGCTTTTTAAAACATTTTAAGCCGGATATAGGGATGTTTATTGAGTCGGATTTTTGGCCGAATCTGTTGTCGTTATCAAAAAAGGCAAGAATTCCCTTAGTCCTTTTGAACGGTCGTATTTCTGATAAATCGTTTGCCAGATGGCAGAAAGCGCTGTTTTTGATGAAACCGATACAGAACCTTTTTACGCTTTCTTTCGGACAAACTCAGGAGGATGCTCGCAGGCTTCAAGTGTTGGGTGCTCAGAATACGGTTTGTGTCGGAAATTTAAAGTTTGCCGCCAATCCTCCTCCGCTTAATGAGGAAGAATTAAAACGAATGAAAGAGGAAATCGGAACACGTCATGTTTGGGTTGCCGGCTCTACGCATGAAGATGAAGAAAAACAGGAAGCAGAAGTTCATATTCTTTTGAAAAATAAATATCCTGACATTTTAACAATTATGGCGCCTCGTCATCCGGAGCGATGTGATAAAATTGAAAAAGAGTTGACGAACATGGGACTTTCTGTCCATCGCAGAACACGTGGTGAAGATTTAAAGGCAGATGTTTATATTGCTGATACAATCGGAGAAATGGGGTTGATTTATCGGTTGGCACCTCTTGTTTTTGTCGGGGGAAGTTTGGTCCCTTTCGGCGGACAGAATATGTTAGAGCCGATGCGAGCCGGTGCATGTACGGTTATTGGTCCTCACGCTTTTAATTTTAAAGAAATTGTAGCCCGCTCCAAAGAACAAGGGGCATTGGCAGTCGTTGAAACTAAAAATGAATTGGCAGAGTTTTTA
>JAFQJY010000077.1 GCA_017414845.1 Alphaproteobacteria bacterium
AAATGTGTCCAAGAACGAACCAGACGACTTCTCTGATAGGTTAAATGGGCTAATTCCACTTGCAATACCCCTTCTTTTGTCTGCGC
Organism: Alphaproteobacteria bacterium; assembly: GCA_017414845.1. The sequence goes on from JAFQJY010000077.1 coordinate 87, forward strand.
CCGTTTTCCGAAGATTTCCAAAATCAATGCAGTCCTGTCAATAACTTTCGTCTGCCATTCTTTTTCAAGATTCCTTTGCTGTATCGGCGATAAAGTACAATCCATAATCACGACATCAGGCTTTCCCATTTGTTCTTTTAAACGTTCCACACTTCCTTTACCCAGATATGTTGCAGGACGAATTTCACGAACAGGAATACTTTCCTGACCGGTAATTTCCAACTCTATGGCAGACGACAAACCGACGGCTTCTTCCAGTTTAGCCTCAGCAGACCTTTCCCCTTCTTTTTTCTGATAGGGAGATATAACCCACGCTTTTTGAGACACTATTTTAAGCCTCTGTCATTTCAGGGATATTTCTCCCGGCCGTTACCGTTGAAATTGCATGATGATAAATAAACTGCGTTTGCAAATCCCGTTTCACCAAAAAGCCTTTTTCATTTTCGGAAATCAAAACACCCTGCAACTTAACGCCACAAACTAAAAATATTGTTACAGGAACTTCATTTTCAATTAAATATTTAAAAAAACTTTGTGTCATAAAAAACTCCTATCTGTCAAAATAGCCTATTTTTAAAAGAAAAACAAGCCTGCAGAAAACAATGCCTCTACATCCTTCGTTTTTCCGTTTTTAGCTAAACAAAAAACAATATCACCGGCATTGATAACCAAATCAGAGGTACCTATCACCAAACGATTATCCCGCAAAATACCGACAACCCAAACACCGTCGGGCATTTTAATTTCTCCCAAAGGACGCCCTGTAATTTTAGAAGTAGATAAAGCCTCCACTTCCATCAGTTCCCCCAAACCGGAACGAAGCGGATAGACAGCCATAATTCGTCCTTTTTGGATATATCGCAGAATCGTTGCGATAACAACGACATTCGGATCAACGGCAACATCCAATCCTAACTCGGATGTCAGCGAGTTATAAAGTGGTTTCTGTATCAAGGCAAATGATTTAGAAACGCCTTTTTTCTTCGCAATCAGTGAAAACAAAATATTTTCTTCGTCATCTTCGGATAATGCCACTGTTACGTCTGCCGTATCCACATGAACTTCACTTAAAATGTCCTCTGACAAGCCGTCCCCGTTGATAACCAGCACATCTTTCAGTTTTTCTGCCAGACACAAGGCTTCTTTTTCATTTTTCTCAATAAAGGTAACATGTCCGTCAAAATCACTGTCTTCAAGCAGTTGTGCAAATGTCATGCCGACTTTACACCCACCACCGAAAATGACCAGTTTTCGTGCCGTATTTCTTTCGTGTCCGAGTAATTCCAAAATTCTCCGAACATATCTGTTCTCTACCATAAAATAGACCTCGTCATCAGGCATAAGGTATAAATCCGCTGAAGGATAAATAATTTCTTCCCCACGAACGACACAGGCCACTGCCACGGAAAAATCGGGGATAACTTCGTGAAAATCTTCTAATTTAATCCCTGCGAGCGGGGCATTTTGCAAACATTTTAACCCTAAAAAAGAAATTTTTTCCTTATCAAAAGGAATTAAATCTAACGCCGAAGGTATTTTTAAATTTCTGAAAATACTTTTAGCAACTTCCTGTTCAGTAGAAATCATCACATTGACCGCCAAAGATTTTTGCATTTTTTCCAATTGGGGTCCTCTGTAAAAATCTGACTGAACACGACAGATATTAAACGGTACATTAAATAATGTATGTGCCTCCACGCAAGCCATCATATTACGTTCATCATTTCGTGTAACGCTAATCAGCATATCGGCACTTTGAGCTTCTGCCTCTTCCAAAATACTCGGATCAACAGCAGCACCGACAATTGTCTGAATATCCATTTTAGAAGAAAGTTCATCTAAAATTTCCTTATTTTCATCTATTAAAACAACTTGATGTTTTTCATCTGAAAGATATTTTGAAATGGTTCTGCCAACTTGACCGGCACCGTAAATAATGAACTTCATTTTTTATCCTTTAAGCGATATTGTTTCACCTTTTTATTCATCGTATTCCTGTTGATACCAAGAAGGGCGGCAGCCTTTATTTGACACCCGCCTGTTTTTTCCAAAGCAACTTTTAAAAGAGGTTTTTCTGCCTGTTTCATCACAAGCGCATAAAAATCAGGTGGTATTTCTCCGTCCATAAACGAACGAATATATCTTTCCATTACAACGCTGATACCTGTTTTATCCGTCATTTTACTCCTTTTAAAACAAGATATTCCTTTTTTTTCTTTCTTGCAAGTCTTTTAGAGAACTTTCATCAAAAGGTGATAGGCCTCTGTCATTTGCTTGAATTTTTCCTCTTTATTTCTGTCGCCCCCCGTTTTATCCGGATGATAAAGTTTTGCCAATTCTTTATAACGTTTTTTAAGAGCCTGTTTTGTAACAGGTGTTTGCAGTGACAAAACCCGAATAGCTTCCAGATGTTCAAGAGTTGCCTCAAAAGGCAACTCCTGTTTCGTTTTCTTTCCGGCACCTCCGAAATCAAACAGATTAAACGGATCAAAGACACGTCTTGAATATAAATCATTGACTTTCCAAGTCGGACGATGCCCGACCATATCTGCCTGTAATTCCTGTTCTATCTGCGCTTCCGACAATCCCTCATAATAGTTCCAGTTTTTATTATATTCCTGCACATGTTTTAAACAGAACCAATAAAACGTTTTAAGTGTTCTGTCTTTCGGAGCCCGATAAAGCCCCTCTTCCGTGCAATCGGGATGGTCGCACACACGACCGGTAGACGGGGGTATATCTTGTTTTTTCTTAGCCATTATTTATATCCTTTTTATGAAAAATATAAAAAATAATCGGCGTGATAAACATATTCAACACAGTCGTAATCAAAAGACCGAAAGCGATTACAACGGCCATAGGATAAAGGATTTCTTTTCCTGTGGTGTTTCCCTCCAATATCAGTGGTAAAAAACCGATAACGGAAGTCAACATTGTCATAAACACAGGTTCTAATCTTTCACCTGTCAGATGAATAAGTCTTTCTTTCGGTAGTTTCTTGCCTGTTTTTTCCTCCTCTGCAATATACAGATCGTACAGTAAAATACCGTTACGAATAGTAATACCCACAAGAGCCACAAATCCGATAACCGTCGCAACAGAGATAACCGGTGTTGTTACCCACAACCCAATGACACCTCCGATAAATGCCAAAGGAAGAGATATCATCAACTGAACGGCAATATGCATACTTTTAAAATTGATGTAAAGAGCACACAACATCAGCAGAAACGATAAAACGCTCAAAAAAATCATTTCATTTGTTCCCGAAGATTTAAACTGTCCGTCTATTTGAAAATAAGTACCGTTTTCAAAAGAAACTTCTTTTTCAATCCGTTCTTGCAAGTGTTTTGCTATTTTATTACCGTCACGACTGCTTAAATTTGCCGTAATGACTTTTCGTCTGGCATTATTTTCACGAACAATTTCATTCGGACTCTTAATTTGACGAATTTCGGCAACAAGCGATAAAGGAACAAAAGTCCCCTGTACCGTTGGTAAAGGCAATCTTTCCAAGTCTGCCACATCATTTGTTTGACGGAATGATAAAATAATCGGTCGTGTAAATTCTTTTTCCAAAATTTCTCCGATAGGAATTCCCGTCATCACGGCTTCGGTTATTTGAACAGCCTCTCCCAAACGAACGCCATGTCGTGCCGTCTTTTCTTCATTAAAAGCGACCTGTATTTCAGGAACTTCAATCTGCATCCCTTGTTGCACATCTACAAGCCCTTCCTGTTCTCGCATTATCTTTTCAATTTGAGATGTCACTTTATTTAAATTATGCTCATCTTCACCGAATATTTTTACGACAAATTGCGACTGGACACCGGAAATAATTAAATCTATTCGGTGAGAAATCGGTTGTCCGATATTGATAAATACGCCGGGCATAGACAGTTTTTCTCTGATTTCTTTCATCAGTTCTTCTTTACTTCGTGAAAGAGGTTCGCTCAAACGAACTTCAACCTCATTGATATTGACACCGAGGGCATGTTCATCCAATTCTGATCGTCCGAGTTTTCTTCCTGTAGAAACAACATCCGGAATAGAAAGTAAAATCTCTTCGGCTTTTTTACCGATACGATTGCTCTCCTCTAAATTTGTCCCCGGAGCCGAAGCAACGGAAATATTAAAACTACCCTCATTAAAAGGTGGTAAAAATTCTTGTCCCATTTGTGATAAATATACAAAAGAGGCTATACATACGCTGACGATTCCCACAAAAACCGTTTTAGGAATTTTAAAACACACGCCTAAAATCTTCTTGTGCAAATATCTTAAAACACGTACAACAATTGGCTCTTTACCGTATCCGAACGATTTAACGGATGGCAACAGGTAATATGACAATACCGGCGTCAACGTTAAGGCAACAAAAGTTGATAAGCCCATAGATAAAATAAAAGCAACGGCAAGCGGTGTAAAAATTTTACCCTCAACTCCCTGTAACGCAAACAGAGGAATAAAAACCAAAAAAATCAAAATCGTTGAAAAAACGACCGAAGTTCTGACTTCTTTTGATGCCTCCAAAACGACTTCAAAAACCGACTT
>JAFQJY010000078.1 GCA_017414845.1 Alphaproteobacteria bacterium
ACGAGCCTGTGCCAGTTGAGACTGTGCATCCAAAAGAGAAATAATATTCATTTTACCGACTTTGTAGGATGCAAAGGCAACCCGTTCGGATTCTTCGGCACTTTTTAAAAGTGTTTGACTGATTGTATGTGTTTTAAAAGAGGTTTCATACTCTTGAATAGCAGTCCAAACATCATTTTGAATACGGTTTTCAAGAGCGAGCAGTTCGGATTTCATCCGTTCATATTCAAAACGAGCCTGTCCTTCTTTATAACTTTGAGAAAAACCTGTAAAAATGGGAAAAGAAAGTGTCAGGCCGATACTTCCCGTATAATGGTTTCTGTTGCCGTCACGAATATCGTCAGAAAGTCCGGAACTTGCAGAAGCCGATAACGTAGGTAATCCTTCGGAACGAATGGCTGTTATATTTTCTTTTGTGGCATAGACATCTTTTTGAAGTGCTTTTAAATCATCTCTGTTATCAAGAGCCGTTTGAATCATTTTCTTAAAATTATTTTCGGAATCTGTATCCGATATTTTTTTGGAAGGACGTGTCAGTTTAAAGTGTGTATCCGGTGAAACGTTGAGCAGATTAGCCAATTCCCCCTGACGCAATCGGATTTGTTTTGAGGCAATTGTTGTTGCCAGTTGTGCTTGAGCATAGGCTGTCTCAGCCTGTAATTTATCGGATAACGGTACAAGTCCGAGAGTGTGCCGACTGGAAGCCTCTTCATAGGCTTTCTTTGAGGCCTCCTCGCTTTTTAAAAGACCTTCGTGATTTTCTTTGGCAGATAAAAGGGCATAATAGGCATTACTGACATTATAAAGGAGTGTTTGAAGACTGTTGTTATAACTGTGGTCTGCAGATTCTAAAAATGCTTTCATCTTTCTGCGGGTAGATCCTCTTTCTCCAAAGTCCAACAAAAGCCAGTTTAAACGGGCATTCGCAGAAATGTCAGATCCGTCCTCGGAAGTGCCGGCGTCTTCTTTTCCCGTTTCATGTCCGATGCTACCCGTCAACGTAACGGAAGGCAGGTAATTTCCGAGAGACGCACCGTATCCCGCGCCTGAAATCTGTGTGGATAAATAACTCATTTTCAGTTCCGGATTTTGACAAATCGCCATTTCCATAACATCGGATAAAGTCAGTTTTTTTGTAATGTCCGTTTGGGTACATACATCATCCCGTTGTTGATAAATTCCGAAAATGTCGGCTTTTGAGGAAGTCGCAGATAATAAACAGATGAGGCAGATAAATAAAACGTGTCCTTTCATAATACTTTCCTTAAACGGAAAGGATAAAAGAAAAGTTCAAAAAAACCAAGAAAAAAACTAATTATTGATAAAGAAACGAACACTGGGGCGTTTTTCGGCAGGTTCAGGTGTTGCATAAAAATCTTCCCACATATCCAAAGCGTCACAGACGGCTTTGATAAGAAACTCTTGGACGTTTTCGCCTTTTTTGTGAGCACATTGTTCCACTTTATGAAAGAGTGTGTCCTCAATGGTTAAAGATACTTTTCGGCTCATTTAATGCCCTCCTGTTGTTTTACATGTTTATGTATAGAAGATTTTTTAATAAAAAAACAACTTTTTTTATAACGAGTCGTAACAAGGATTCTCTTGTGCGACTCGGAGATATAGATTTTCTGCGTGTTTGAAACGACTCGGCATAAAATAAAGTTTTTTATAAAACTGCCTATTTTTTAGGCATATTGCGACTCGTTAGATTCAAAAAGCCGACTCGGAATTTGTTTTGTATGATTTTCTGACATGAGATATAATTTTATTGATTCCTTTTTGACTTTTAAGAATATTCATAACTCGTTTGTATTCTAAGTTATCGGCAGCAATTCCCATGACATAAAGGGTGCTGTCTTCAACGGTAATCTTGTAATTGACGGACGTAATGCCTTGGGTCATCATCAAATCGGTCCGAATGCCGGAGGCAATATAGGCATCCTTGGAAGTGTCAATAAGTGTGGAGGGCTTTTTTAAACGTATGTGGTTATAAACTTTCGTAACAGGTTCTATTTGCCAAGCAATTTCCGTAACACGTTCAATGTCTTCAATATTAGGAAGAGCACCGTTGAGCATAACTTCACTTTCAAAAACGGTGATTTCTATATCCAAAGCATAAGCAGGGTTGGCAGATGCTAATTTTCCCCGAAGTGTCAGGTTGATTTTAGAATCTGTCCAATCATCTTTAATGGAACGTTCGTCCATAACAATAGCCCCGACTTTTGAACCGACATTGTAAAGTGTTCCGGCAATCTGACAGCCGGTGAGAAAAAATAACAACATGAAAAAGAACGTATTTTTTTTCATTACCAAACCTCAATGTCTTTGATGTGTTTTATTTTAAATCCGGCAAACCAAACTGTGTCAAAACGAACGGATAAATGAGTGTATTTCGGAAATTTATTCAAAAAAAATTCAGCAGATTTAAGTTGTCTTTTTTGAAGTTTCGGGGTTAAACTGTCGGCACAGGCGTCAAAAGAGGTTCTTTTTTTGACTTCTATAAAGACAAGGTATTTCCCTTTTTTACAGATAAGGTCTACTTCTCCGGCGCCCGTATAACGACCGACTTTCCAATTCATTTTTATCGGTATATACCCTTTCAACAAAAGGTAAAACAGGGCAATTTTTTCTGAAAAATGTCCTTTCTTATAAGAAATCAGCCCTTGTGTTTTTCTATCCATTTTTCTGAATATCCAATGCTTCTTTATAAATCTTTCTGCGGTCAAGATTTGTTATTTTTGTTACTTCGTCAACGGCATCCCGAAGAGAAGAGTTTTTCTTTAATGCCTCTTTTAACAGGGCGTGAATGTCAAAGGAGACCTCTTCCTTCTTATCACCTCTGGCTACAACAATGACGATTTCACCTTTCGGTTCTCCGTTTTGGTTGTAGAACTCTATGAGTTCCGAAATCTTTCCGCTTTTTCGCTCCTCAAATTTCTTTGTCAATTCCCTGACAACACAGGCATCTCGCTCACCGAAAACGGCGAGCATATCTTTTAAAGTATCCAAAACCCGATGAGGCGATTCATAAAAGATAAGTGTGGCAGGTATATTTTTAAGTTCGGATAATTCTGTTTTTCTGGCAGAGGATTTGTTTGGTAAAAAGCCGTTAAACAAAAACCTGTCAGAGGCAAGTCCTGATAAAAGAAGAGCAGGCAGGACAGCATTTGCCCCGGGTAAAGGGATAATCGTAATGTTGTTTTCAATGCAGTCTTTAACTAAACGATAACCGGGGTCGGAAATCAGAGGTGTCCCTGCATCGGAAACGAGACCGATACTTGTCCCGGTTAAAAGTTTTTCAATGAGGACAGGTCGCATTTTGTCGGCATTATATTCGTGATAGGTCCATAAAGGGGCTGATGTTTTAATGCCGAATAATCCAAGCAGTTTTTGTGTATTTCTTGTATCTTCACAAGCGATAAGATCAACTTCACGAAGTATTTGGCAGGCCCGTTCGGTCATATCACCGAGGTTTCCGATAGGTGTTGGAATAAGATAAAGCATTCCGGTCATTTGTTTGTCCTTTTTACTTGAAAAACCGATAAAAAATAAGTATACATAAAAGTATAATAAAAATAAAAAGGATTCGCAAATGTTTCGCTCATTAAAGTTTTTTTTAGTAAGTTTCTTTGTTCTGTTGGTAGGGTGCCAAGGCGCAAAACAGGAACGTGTCTCATCGCTTCCGACTTCCGTCTTACCGTACTATCAAAGCGAAATCAGTATGCCAACCTATGATAACCTGTTGACTGAGACTAAAAAACCTATTGTTCGTGTCGGGATGTTGTTGCCGTTGTCCGGAAAATCTGCGTCTGTGGGGGAGGAGTTGCGTAATGCCGGATTGCTTGCGCAGTTTGACGGTGCGTCAGATAATTTTGTCCTTCAATTCTATGATACTCAGGGGACAGATGAGGGGGCAAAGGAAGCCTTTCATCAGGCTGTTGCCAATAACGTTCATGTGATTATAGGTCCTGTGTTTGCGCAGGAGGTTCAGGCCGTTCGCCGGATGGCACGTCGAAAAGGTGTTCCGGTTCTTTCATTTACGTCGGATACGGATGTCGTTGAAAACGGGGTTTACACACTGGCATTATCTCTCGCAGAGCAGACACAAAGAGCCATTCGTCATGCGTGTGAAAGCGGAAAAATGCGATTGGCAATTTTAGCCCCTGATAATAAGGCCGGCGATATTGCCATAGAAGAGGCTGAAAAGACAGCAAGCCTGTGTGGTATGGAAGTTGTTAAAAAATCTGTGTATAATCCGACATATATCAATTTTGAACCGTATGTTCTCTCCGTTTTGCCGGAAAGTTTTGCCGAGCGGAAAGATAGTGACAGAGAACAGGAAGAAACTGAAACGGATACGGAAACCGAAACCGAACTTTCTGTTGCCGAACAGTTGGATTTTGATGTTCTGTTTATTGCAGACAGCGGAAATCGGTTAAAGGCAATAGCCTCTCTTTTCGCTCTGTATGATGTCAATCCGGATGAGGTTATGTTTGTCGGTATGTATTCTTGGCAGGAAAAATCCGTCAGTACGGAAAATGCACTCAAAAATGCCGTTTATTCATCACTGCCGACGGATAAGTTTGATAACTGGTTTGTCCCGAAATACAAGGAAGTTTACGGTAAAAAACCGATGCGGTTAGCCTCTCTTGCGTATGACGGTGTTGCGTTGGCATCTGCGTTGTCACAGCGTTGGGGCATTTCAAAA
>JAFQJY010000079.1 GCA_017414845.1 Alphaproteobacteria bacterium
CAGTTTCGGATTTTGGATTTTGCTTTTAAAAATCGGTACTTTCTGCTGATGTGACCACAGGTAAATCTTATCCGAATTTTCAAAAGTCTTTTCATGTGTTAAGGCCTTGAGACACCTAGGCAGGCTTTGGAAAAAATAGTCGGCAGAGGCTTTATAAACTTTTCGTCCCGTTTCAAGTTCCCTTTTGTGAATAAATGTGTTTGATATTTTTTTAGGAACGCACAGCATATGCATTTGTATCCGATAGCCGTTTTCTTTTGCCAGTTGCATCATATATAGGTCTATTTCAGGCTCTAATAAGGTCATATCAATAAGAACATTAAGCCGTTTTTCAATGCAATAACGATAAAATTCAAACAGAGCAATCAGCGCAAATCCATTCGTTTTTTCTCGTGCAAGTGCCGGTGTTTTCTTTAAGTTTTCATAGTCAGGATGAAACGGTGCAAAAAAACGGGCACCGAAACGAATATAGGGTGTGCCTTTTAGCGTTTCTTCAATATATGGTAAAATTTGAGATGATTTACCACTGCCGGATTGTCCACAAATGCGAATAAGAAAGGGTTTGTTCTCCGTTTTATGTTCAGGTCTTATCATCGTTTCTTTTATTTTTTCAAGAGGAACGATTATTCCTTTTTCACAGGGAAATATCTTGTCAATTGCCTGATATGCTTTTTCTAAAAGTTCGTTGTTCATTTTTTATCCTTTTGCGTGTATCCTATGCCCAAAATAAAAAACGTCAAGTAAAAACTTGATTTTATATCAACTTTTAGATAAACTGTCCCCTATGATGACATTAAAACAAAAATTATGGGAAATGTATTTGAAACTGGAAGCACCAATTTGGGGAACTCTCATTTTTTGTGCTTTTATGATTCAGTGGATTTTGACGGGAAATTCTTTTGCTGATGGCGACGGGTATCAGCGCCTTCTTCGTATTATGGATTTTATTTATACGGGAAGTTGGCAGGAAGTCCTTTTTAAATACAGTAATTATCCCTTTGGGGAAGTCAATCATTGGACACGGCCGATGGATATTTTATGGATTTTGATCTCTCTGCCTTTATTGTGTATTCATCCGATGAGTTTGGCTTTATACATCGGCGCTTTTTTTATCTCTCCCGTAATGGCTTTTTTTACTGTTTGCATTTTTATTTGGGGCGTGAAGCCGTTTATGACGCCGTTTATGCGAATAAGCGCATTACTGTTGTTTATGGGTAATCTGTGGGTTGAGGCTGTTTATCACGCCGACCGACCCGATCATCATAGCGTTTTGTTGTTTTTGCTTGTTTTCTGCACAGCCTGTTTTTTAAGGTGGGTTTGTCGTCCTGAAAAACGCTATATCATAAGTGCCGGTTTTCTATGTGCCTTGGGACTTTGGATTGCGCCTGAATTTATTATTACCTTTTATATATTGTTGTCATTTTTGTTTGTTGTTTGGGTTTTCTATCAAAAGAAAGTCTCTCTGGTGGTTTTGTTTACGGGCTGTTTTACGATTGGCGTTATCGGTGCTTGGCTTGCCAATCCCCCGATGCAAGGATTTTTCTATTTGGATAACGGGCGCATTTCTTTCTTTTGGACACTCCTTGCAATATTTACATTTTTATCGGTTCTTATTATCGCCTGGTTGAGTCGTTTTGTGACAGAATCCGATACACGTTGTTTTTTGTCCGTTGTGGTAGCACTATTCGGTTTTTTAGCTTTTTACGGACTGGTTGGTGAGAGTGCTTTTGAATTTGCTCTTTCTCCGTATCTGAATATGATTTGGGGAAAACGGATTAGGGAAATGAGAACTGCTTTTTCCAATGTGGGGTTGTTGTTGAATATTGTTCCGTTGTTTGTTTTTGCCTGTGTTGTCGGACTACGTCTTTTAATTAGATTAAAATCAGCAATTGTTGTTCTTTTGCTGATAAGCATGGGAATCTTTTTTGTGTTTTCTTTATGTGCAATTCGTTTTGTTCCTTTTGTTATTATGAGTGAAGTTATAATAATTTGCTTGTTCGCACAATCGTTTCTTTTACAGGCAAAAGAAAAAGGTGAAGAAAAAATACCTGATAAAGTAATGGCGATTCTGTTTGCCTTTTTTATCCTCTCTTATTTAGGAATGTTTTGGACGGCAGGAAAAGAGATGCTGTTCCCCTCAGAAAAGACACAGGAAGAAAAGAAAACAAGTGAAATCATTTGGGCATATTTGCAAGTGGGTAATCAGAAAAAAAGTATTCTTGCCGATACATTTTGGTCGCCTGAAATTGCATGGCATACCGTTCGTCCGGTTATCGGGACATGTTATCACAGAAATTTAGAGGGGATACGTGACGGATACCGTTTATTCTTTTCCGATAATGAACGAGAAATTGTTTATTTTATTCGCAAACACCGTGTCAGTGATATTGTGATGAGGGGGGATTATGATAAAGAACCTGTTCTTTTCTATGAAAAGCCGGAGGAAAACCTGGATAAACTTTATGCAAAGGTTATTTTAAACAGAGAACTCTATCCGTGGATGGTTCCTGTTTTGACGGATGCTCAAAAGGCCGGATATTATCTGTATCGCATAGACGAAAGCAAATTACCTCCGTTGGATGAGGAAGAACAGGCCGTTTTGGTCGCACGTCAGAAGGATGTATCTTTACCGGATAAGATTCCCGAAATTGAATTGAGGTTGTTTCAACCTAAAATTTCCGAACCGAAGACGACGTTTACGAAAGAGGATATTGTGCCACCGTCACCGTTTGATAAGCCTAAGAAAAGTAAGTTTATGAAAGAACTGGAAGAACTCGTTCCTGAGTTTTAGAAAGTATGGATACATTTTCGGGCGTATGAAATAGGTGTTTACTCTAAAAAACAATCCAAACTTTCGGATATGCGTTTCCGAAAAACAAAACGGAGGACGTGCGTAATCAGAAACTTATCTTATAAATAAGTTCTTTTAGGAAGGCTTGATATCTTATCAGGTCGTTTCTTTGAATAGATTCGTTTGGAACGTGCATTTGATTTCCTTCACCGGCTCCACAGACAAGGACATCTGTCCCCAGATTTTGAATGTGTCCTGCTTCTGTTGCATAGGGTTTTTGACAAAAAGAAGTATTTAGGATTTTTTTTGCCGTTTCCCGAAGAATACTTTCTTCTTTGTGTTCAAAACAGTCAAAAGAAAAAACAGACGTAGTCTGAATTTGTGAAGCAGGATATTGATCCTGCAATTTCTGTTCAAACGTAAGGAATTTTTGATAAAATTCATCAAAAACAGACTTTTTGTCAAAGCGAATTTCCCAGTTTAGAATAGCTCTTTCAGGAACGCAATTACGAGCAGTTCCGCTATTCAGAATGCCTGCATTGAGTGTTAGTCCTTGTGGCATATAAATAGTATTCATCTTTTCAAGATATGAAACAAAATGAGAAGCAATGTTGAGTGCATGGATGCCCTTATCAGGTTCCGATGAATGACAGGTTTTTCCGATAAAAGTCGTATCAAGTCCCAAATATCCCTTTGTTGCCGTACAGAGCATAAAATCTGTCGGTTCGCCGACGAGTGCGTATTTAGGATAAATGCTGTTTTCTCGCATAAATTCACAAATAGTCCGAATGCCGATAGCACCTGTTTCTTCGTCATGTGTCAGACAGAAAAAAATCGGCTTTGAAACTTTAATCGGGAGCAGTGACAGAAAACAGGCCGTAAAAAATTTCATATCTACGACCCCTCGGCCGTAAAGACGCCCGTTTTTTTGTGTCAGCGTTAAAGGATTGCTATCCCACTCATTCGGATTAGAAACGACGGTATCTATATGCCCGGAGAGAAGAAGACCGTCATTGATGTTTTTTAAATCAGAAATACCAATTCCTGCAAAAAGACTTTTGTTTTTTCCGTCAGGAACGGAAAAGGTTTTAACCTTAAACCCGTTTTCTTTTAAAACACAGGCAATATAATCTATGCAAAGGTCCGTCCTACCGTTTAAGGAAGTATCAAAAGAAGTGAGTTTTTTCAAGATTTTTTCAGGCATAATAGCGCCTCCTTTTAAGGTAAGAGTATTCATTATTTTACATTTTTTCAATAAAAAAGTTGTAATGTCAGAAAAAATAGATTAAACTCTCTGAAAAAAAAGGAAAAGCTATGAAAAAAACATATTATATTGTCAGTGGCGGTTTTGATCCTATTCATGAGGGGCATATTGCTATGATACGGGAAAGCGCTCAACGAAGTGACGGTGTTATTGTA
>JAFQJY010000080.1 GCA_017414845.1 Alphaproteobacteria bacterium
ATGTAATGTAGTGCACGAACGACTAATTGTTCGCTTTTCTTTTCTATTCCGTTAAAATACATTACTTCCATTCGGCGCCTTTCACACTTATTTCTATTCTACATCATCCGATTAAAATGTCAATTACATAATTAAAAAACTTGCATTTCAATCCTTTTTTTTCTATACTCACATACAAATTTATTTTTTGAAAGGATATTTAGAATGAAAAAAGTGATTACTTTTTTGCTCGTTTTTTTGGTGACTTCACCAGCCTTTGCAACAGCACTCAATTTCGGTTTTCGTATTGGTGGAAGTGACCAAAAATTGAAACAATCTTCTGCTTTTACAAAACATGACGAATCCGAAACAGATACGATGGGTTCTGTTTTTGCAGGATTCAAATTCGGCGTTTTCAGGGCAGAAGCCGAATATACCTATCGTTTCAAAGGAGAGTTTACGGATATTGGCGAAATAGGTATGACCAGCATTATGGGAAATCTTTATTTTCAACCTCCTTTCAGAGCACGATATATGCCCTATTTCATGGGCGGTGCCGGCATGACATTATTCAGCGAAGATATTGGCGGACAAAAGGATGCTTTCACATGGTGCGTCGGCGGAGGTATTGCTTCTGAAATTTCAAGAAACCTTTTCCTTGACTGGGGCTACCGTTACGTTCGTATGGAAGAAATTGAGGATGCAACAACAACCTATGAACCGGCCTCTCATGATTTTTTTGTCGGTTTAAGGTTTCAATTCTAGACACTTTTACTTGATTTTTAGTCAAAAAAGGCTTATAGTGCGCCCTAAATGGAGTTTATATTATGGAAAAAACACAGGAACAAATTCAGGATCAAAAATTAGCAGATGCTCTGTCCGAGCGCTACTTAGCCTATGCTATGTCAACCATTGTTTCTCGTTCATTACCTGATGTTCGGGATGGATTAAAACCGGTTCACAGACGGTTACTCTATGCAATGCGTGCGCTCAAACTGGATCCGAAATCAGGCTTTAAAAAATGCGCTCGTGTTGTCGGTGATGTTATCGGTAAATATCACCCTCACGGAGATGTGGCCGTATACGAGGCGATGGTCCGTCTGGCACAGGATTTTGCCGTTCGCTATCCTCTTGTTGACGGACAGGGAAACTTTGGTAACATTGACGGTGACAGAGCCGCCGCCATGCGTTATACCGAGGCTCGTCTGACAGATATTGCTATGGCTTTGATGGATGGACTGGATGACAATGCCGTTGATTTTATTGACACGTATGACGGTTCGGAAGAAGAGCCTGCCGTTATGCCTGCTGCGTTTCCAAACTTGCTTGCAAACGGTTCTTCCGGTATTGCAGTCGGTATGGCGACGAATATTCCTCCACACAATGTCGGAGAACTCTGTGATGCACTTATTTATCTGATTAAACATCCTGACGCCGGCAGTGAAAAACTCCTTGACTTTGTTCAAGGTCCTGATTTTCCGACGGGTGGTCTTTTAATGGAGGATAAATCAACACTTATCAAAGCCTATGAAACCGGACGAGGGGCTTTCCGTATTCGTGCGAAATGGGAAAAAGAAGAACTCTCACACGGACAATACCAGATTGTCGTGACGGAAATTCCTTATCAGGTCGTTAAATCGGATTTAATTGCGCACATCGCTAAACTTTTGAATGATAAAAAGTTGCCTTTGCTCGCTGACATCAGAGATGAATCCGATGAAAATGTACGTATTGTTTTAGAGCCGAAAAACAGAACGGTTGATCCTGAATTTTTGATGGCTCATTTGTTTCAGAATACTGATTTACAAGCCTCGTTTCATATGAATTTAAATGTCTTGGACGCCGACAGCACACCTCGTGTTATGAGCCTGCAACAGGTCTTACAAGCCTTTTTAAATCATCGTCATGTTGTTTTAAAACGTTGTACCGAATATCGTTTGGATAAAATCAAACACCGTATGGAATTATTACAGGGGTTCTTAATTGCTTTCCTCAATTTAGATCGTGTTATTGAAATTATTCGTACGGAAGATGACCCTAAAACCGTTTTAATGGGTGAATTTAATTTATCTGATGTTCAAACTGAGGCTATTTTAAATATGAAACTGCGTTCTTTGAGAAAACTGGAAGAAATGCAGATTAAAACAGAGTTTGACACACTGGATAAGGAAAAACAAGATCTTGAAACACTCCTTTCGGATGAGGGATTGCGCTGGACTAAAATCTCTGAGCAAATCAGCGAAGTCAAAAAAGCCTTTGGTGCGAAAGCAAGTCTTGGAAAAAGAAGAACCGTCGTTGCCTCTGCACCGAAAGAAATTGATGTTCCTATAGAGGCGATGATTGAAAAAGAACCGATTACGGTCGTTTTATCTAAAAAAGGCTGGATAAGAGCGCTTAAAGGACAGACCTCCACCGATGATTTGCGCTTTAAAGAAGGTGATGGGCTGATGTTCTCCGTACAGGCTCAAACAACCGACCGTATTTTACTTTTCTCTACACAAGGCCGTTTTTATACTCTACTCGGTGATAAAATCCCAGGCGGACGCGGTTTCGGCGAACCTGTTCGTTTAACGATAGACTTACCGGAAGACGAAAACATCGTTCAAATGCTCGT
The DNA here is from genome assembly GCA_017414845.1 of Alphaproteobacteria bacterium. The sequence goes on from JAFQJY010000080.1 coordinate 2,594, forward strand.
TTATGAACCGGAAACAAATTTACTGGTTGCCTCTGCGACAGGAAAAGGTTTCCTGATTAAAGAAAAAGATGTCATTGCTCAAACACGAACGGGAAAAATCATCTTAAATGTTGCCGATAAGGATGAGGCAAAACACTGTGTTAAAGCAAACGGAGATATGGTTGCCGTTATCGGTCAAAACAGAAAAATGCTTGTTTTTGAATCATCTGAAATACCTTTTATGAGCCGTGGGCAAGGTGTCAAACTTCAAAAATATCAAGGTGGCGGATTATCCGATATTACCTTCTTTAATAAAGAAGAGGGCTTGACATTTGCATTCGGTTCCGGAAAACGTGTTGAACGTGATTTAACTATGTGGCTCGGACACAGAGCAACCGTTGGAAAATTACCCCCTGTCGGGTTCCCGAGAAGCAACAAATTCGGCGGATAACTGTTAAATGGAAAAATCGGAAGAACTCAGAAAATATTTCCGGTTCTTTGAAAAGGAACTGCTTCCGACTATTTTAAAAACAGACGGCGTTTTACAACAAAAAGACGGTTGGCAAGGGCTGACCTCTCACACACGAGGCGTTGTCTTTCGTGGTATAGACTATGCTCTTTCTATGGACGAAGATCCGATGCCTGTTGTTTTTGCCTGCGCCTTACATGATATCGCTAAACGCTATAACAGTGAAGCAGAACACGAGAAAAAAGCCCTACCTATCGCAAAAAAGATTATGGAAAAGTACAGCGACATTCTGTCAGAAAAAACACAAAATCAAATTTTAAATGCGATTGAAAATCATACAGCAGGAGAAAAAGCACCTGATTATATATCCGCCTGCCTATGGGATGCCGACAGAACCCGTGTTGCATGGGTATTCGGTTATGAGGAAAAGTATTTTCAAACAAAAAGAGGAAAAGAAGTCGCCTCTTCTGATGCAAAATCCTATTTAACGTATCAGGCAGATTGCCTTCA
>JAFQJY010000081.1 GCA_017414845.1 Alphaproteobacteria bacterium
AAAATTTAAACGATTTAATTTCATCCGTTCGGGAAAAAGGTATTTTACAGCCTCTCCTTGTTCGCAGAAGTCCGAGACATCCTGAAAAGTATGAAATTATCGCAGGCGAACGGCGTTTTCGGGCGGCTCAGGAAGTCGGTTTAAATGAAGTTCCCGTTATTATTAAAGATTTTTCGGATAGAGAAACGTTGGAAGTTTCTTTGATTGAAAACTTACAGCGACAGGACTTGAACCCGATGGAAGAAGCAGAAGGCTATGTTCGTTTGCTCAATGAATTTCGTCATACACAAGAAGAATTGGCACGTGTTGTCGGAAAAAGTCGCAGTCATGTAGCCAATATGATGCGTCTTTTGGAATTGCCTGAGGGGATACGTCGGTCCGTTGAAGAGGGCAAATTGACTGCCGGCCATGCACGGGCGTTGTTGAATGCTAAAAATCCTGAATTCTTGGCAGAAAAAGTTATCAACGAGGGTTTAAGTGTTCGGGAAACAGAGGCTTTATCCGTATCGGCCGGCGAGAAAAAAACACGTCAAACAAAAACTTTGTTTAAAGACGGAAAGGAAAGTGATATCGCTCAGATTGAGGCAGATTTGGTTTCTGTCTTAAAAGTTCCCGTAACGATTAAATGGAATGGGAAAAGAGGTAAAATCGTGTTGGATTGTCCTAATTTAGAGAAGTTAGATTTGATTTTGGAACGCTTGACTCAAGGCGGAATTGTTGATGGTTAGATGTTTTTTCATTTTACGGGAACATAAAAATGAGAGAAATTGTTTTTGATACGGAAACAACCGGTTTAGACCCTTTCAGTGGGGATAAATTGGTTGAAATCGGCGCCGTTGAATTGATAGATCAAATACCGACAGGCAGAAAGTTTCACGAATATATCAATCCGATGCGTTCTATGTCAGAAGAGGTGATAAAAATTCACGGTTTAACAGAAGAATTTTTATCGGATAAACCTACTTTTGAAGAGATTTGTGATGATTTTTTGGCATTTGTCGGTGATGATTCTGTTTTAGTTGCTCATAATGCAACATTTGATATGAAGTTCATCAACTGCGAATTAGCCTCTGTCGGTCGTGAAAAGATAGGAAATGACAGAGTTGTAGATACTTTGGTTATCGCTCGCAAGCGTTTTCCGGGGTCTTCTGTCAATTTAGACGAACTCTGTCGTCGTTTTCATATAGATAATAGTGCGCGTACGGTTCACGGAGCCTTGTTGGATGCTGAGTTATTGGCAGACGTTTATTTGGAATTGATGGGGGGCAGAGAGCCTGATTTGGTTTTGGGGAACGCTGGGACAAAAACAGTTCAAAATGACGAAGAAAAAAACAAAGAAAAGGTCTTTCGTGCACCGAGAGAATTTCCTGTGTCAGAAGCAGAATTAGAAGCCCATAAAGCCTTTATGGACCAATTCAAAAATCCACTGTGGTATGCGAAAGACGAGGAATAGAAAATGACAGAAAAAGAAGCCATGTTTAAGAACATTTTCCTTTCTTTTCAACAAGATACGGACTTCCAAGGTTTTCTGAACCATCCTGTCCAAAATTTTGAAGGACGAGATTGGACTTACGGACAATTCTTGTATAAATACTTTTTTGATCAGGTACAGGAATTCAATTATCAGGTCAGAGATAATTTTAAAAACTTGCCTGAAGATGAAAAAGGTTTAGCCGAAAAATGTCGCATTTTATTTGATAATAAAATGACGGGTCCTGATACCGTATTGAAAACGGATAAAATAAAAGAACTAAACCTTTTTAACGGCGATAAGGAAAAAGAAAATTTTTATAATTCGCTGTTCTCGGCTTCTAACCGTTCTGTTGAAGGTAATCCGCATTATTGGCATCCTGTTTCTCAATACCAGTTTTTAGTTGTTGAACATAAACTTTCTCAAATGGGAATGGGACAGGAACAAATTCGTGCCTTAATGCAACACTGCGCCGATAAAAGAGAGGAAACAGAAGCATATTATAAAGAACATATGCCCGAAACCCTTGTGCATGTTTCCAAAAAAACGCCGGCAGAAATGAACGGAACGATTAAAACACATTTACGTTCCGTTGATACGTTTATTGATACGCAAAAATACTGTTTTATTGCAGAGCAGAATTCCTTTCATCCGGAACTTCCCATACAAGGAGACGGAAACAGCTTTGTGATTTGGCCAAGATTTAAACCAAAGGTCATGGCTTTTCAAATGACCGCTGAGGATTTTAATGCGAAGACGCAAGAACCTGCTTATGTTTATAAAGTTGATATGTCACGGCAAGAGGTCGTGGATTCCATTCGTCCCTGTATTCCCTTTTGGGGAGGGGATCCGAAAGAATGGGTTAGTGTTCAAAACCTGACATATAAGGATGAGGAAGTTCAAACAGAAACCGTACAGGATTTAACGGCGCAGGGCAAAAAAATCTACCTTGTTCCCAATCCGGAAGACTGGAAATTGTTGGAAGGGACGCAAAATCTGTCTGAAGAGCAAGCGGAAAAACGGATGCAAGAGATGTGTCAACTTGGAAAAGCCGTTGATATTCGTCAATTACCGACAGGAAATGATGATGTCCACGCCCCTGTGACACTTGTAGAAAAAATCAGACGGAAAAAAATCCCCGTTACGCCTCCCAAAGGATTAGATAATATCAGGCGCCGTAAATCGGATAACTCTCTGAATATTGCTGCAAAAAAGCAAGGAAACGGTATTTAAACTTCCTTTTAGCACGTCAAAGCATGAACGGCGAGGCCGGCCAAAGAGGTTTCCTTATACTTTTCGGGCAGGTTTTCCCCCGTTTCATACATGGTTTTAATAACACTGTCCAAACTGACAAGATGGTTGCTGTTGCCTCTTAAAGCCAAGCGAGCGGCATTGAC
>JAFQJY010000082.1 GCA_017414845.1 Alphaproteobacteria bacterium
AGTCAAAATCAATGATGAAGCCATTGAAAAGGTCTTCGCACCGTATTTGGCACCGACGGAAGAAGAATAATATGAGGGAGTAACGGGGATGGCAAAGAAAGAAATGTCCCTCCCCACAATGCAGGAAGTTATTGACTTTCTGCAAAAGCAAAGTAAAAAAACGGCTAAGAGCGAAATTGCTCGTCATTTCGGTGTTCGTGGTGAAAATCGTGTTTATCTGAAAAATCTTTTAAAACAGATTGAAAAAGACGGTCTGATAGTTCATAGCGGACGTTTTTTTACACATAAGGAGGCTTTACCGGAACGATTAAATGTGGAGATTACAGGGATAGATAATGACGGAGAGTTGATTGCACGCCCTGTTTCGTGGCTTTCAGACAATCCTGCCCCACAGATAATTGTGACAAAATATCATAAGTTAAATCCTCCTCCGGGGGTCGGAGATATAGTGCAGGTTAAAATAAAATCTGTTTCGTCTGCCTTATATGAGGGGGAGGCTGTACGCAGTATTTCTGCTGATGACAGTCAGATGGTCGGCGTTTTTTATGAAGGAAAAATATTTTCCGTAGAACGTCGCTTTAAAGCGGCATTTAATTTGGACAGTTCTTTTCCGAAAGATTTAAAGCCTAACGATTTAGTTCTTGTTTCAATATCAGGAGTCAGACAGACACATCCGGTCGCTCATTTCATTAAAAAAATAGGTAAATCAACCGATCCGAAAGCAGCAATGCTGATTTCGGCTTTTGCGCATCATTTACCGCTTGTTTTTCCTGAAAATGCGCTGAAAGAGGCTAAAAAGTTAAAAGAACCGCAACTGGGAAAACGTACAGATTTAAGAAACCTGCCTTTTGTGACAATTGACGGCGCGGACGCAAAAGATTTTGATGATGCCGTTATGGCTGAAAAGACAGAAAACGGCTATCACGTTTTTGTAGCAATTGCTGATGTTTCTTATTTCGTCAGATATGCTTCCTCTTTGGATAAAGAGGCTTTTTTACGAGGAAACTCTACTTATTTTCCGAAAACGGTTATACCGATGTTGCCTGAGGAACTTTCTAATAACCTGTGTTCGCTAATACCTGGGAAAGACAGAGCCTGTTTGGTTTGTGAGTTGTGGCTTGATAAAAAAGGGAGTGTCACAAAGCATCAGTTTTTTAGAGCGTTGATTAAATCACATGCCAGACTGACCTATGATGAAGTGCAGGCCGATTTTGACAAAATAGAGCGATTAAAAGGGTTAGAAGATTTACTGGATACTTTAAAAGAGGTCTATGAACTGCTTAGGAATAAGCGTCGGCAAAGGGGAGTGCTTGAAATTGATGTACCTGAATATGTGGTAGATTTGGATGAAAAAGGACGTGTTTTGGGAATTCGTCGTCGTGAACGTTTTTCCAGTCATCAGATGATAGAAGAACTGATGATTTTAGCCAATGTCGCCGCTGCCCAGACACTTGAAAAACTTTCACTTCCGACAATGTATCGTGTCCATGACCGACCTTCAGATGAAAAATTGGAAAATTTAAAAATTTATCTTAAAGAGCGTCAGATTAAAAATGCTTTGGGAAAAAATGTGTCGGCAGAAAGTTTCAACCAACTTCTTAAAGATGCCGATGACGGATTACAGGAAATGATACTTCGTACGCAGTCGCAGGCAGTATATTCTCCTGAAAATATCGGACATTTCGGGTTGGCGTTGAGTAAATATGCCCATTTTACTTCTCCGATAAGACGTTATTCGGATATATTGGTTCATCGTGCGCTTGTCAGAGGATTGAAATTAGGAGAGGGTGGTTTATCAGATGAAGAAATACCTGTTTTTGATAAATTGGCATCACATATTTCATCAACGGAACGGAATTCGGCTTCTGCAGAGCAAGATGCTTTGGATAGGTATGTTGCGTCGTATTTATCTCACAGAATAGGAGAGGCATTTTCGGCTCGTGTATCGTCTATAACACCATTTGGGTTGTTTGTCAGTTTAGATGATTACGGCGCAGACGGTTTAGTCCCTCTTTCCCACTTAGGCGGTTTTTATAAATACGACGACAAAACAATGACGCTTAAAAATGTCAGAAATAAACACGCTTTTACAGTCGGGGATAAGGTTGAAGTCATTTTAAAAGAGGCCGTTCCTTTAACAGGTGGACTGCTGTTTGATATTATTTACGAACAAGGACAGCAACATAAAAGCCGTCCGTCCCACTCAAAAAAGGCGAAAACCGGCGTTCGCCGACAAGGGAAAAGTCGTCGCCGTGGCGTCTCAAAAAGGAAGTAATTTGACCTTCATTTTCATCATAGGTCAAAGAACAAGTCATATAACAAAGTTTTTTACCTGTGACAGAAACGGCTTTATCTAAGAGCATTTGTTGTTTTTGAAGTGTTTTTTTGAAATTTTCCTGAGACAATTTCCATTTAGCATCAGGACAGCGACGCCATGTTCCTGTTCCTGAACAAGGCGCATCAACAACAACCGTTTCAAAAATTCTTCCAGTCGGGAAATCAGGTAAAATACGAATATTTGTTGCTTTTGCCCTTTTCGCTCTTTTTTCAAGTTCTTTTAAACTTACCTGTGAAATGTCATTGGCATAGACAATCCCCTCTTTTGAAATTAAATTACTTAAAAGGAGAGTCTTACCACCGGCACCGGCACACATATCAAAAACTTCTTTATCTTTTGAAACATCACAA
>JAFQJY010000083.1 GCA_017414845.1 Alphaproteobacteria bacterium
AATATCCAATTTAGCAGAACTGTTATTGTACCCTGCACCCACACGAGTTGCAATCGCACCACCATGATACTTTGACTCATTTTCCGTAAATGTTGCATCTTCAATACTTGTAACAGACACAGCACCTAAAGCGATGGCGCCTCCGCCCATAGGCATTGTATCACTGGCATTTTCTGTCTGTGCCACATTTTCCGTAAATGTTGTTCCTTTAATTTCCAAATCACCAAAACTGGCAATTGCACCTCCGTCATAAATGGCTTCATTATCCGTAAATGTTGATTTTCCGACAATTAGCTTTGAACGACTGCCTGAAGTTTGAAACACACCCGAAGCCGCCTTATTACCGGAAATAGTAAAATCGTCACCGATTATTCCCGTTTCCCCTTTTGTAACAAAATAAATCGTATTAGGACTATTTACGGTTCCCCCGATATCTGTCATTCCCGTAACATCCCCCGTAAGTTCCCCCGTGAAAGGTGTATCAGCCATTGTCGGTAAAGACACTGCCATTGCCATCAATACCGTCGCATTAAATAAAGCACATTTTTTGAGTACACTCCGATACTTTGCCGTCAGCTCACGAAGTGTTGTTTTTGAGTATTTCATTAGATTTCTCCTTCTTAAACTCTTCCTGTTTCTCACAAACTGGAATTACAACGCAAATTCCAAAACCGTTTCGGAATTTATGAGGGGTATCTTATGCCCTATTTTTCATCCTGTCAACCCTCTTTTTGTTTTTTATACATAACAGCGTAATTATTTTTAGTTGATTTTTAAAAAAAATCCTTTATTCTTTCAAATTTAAATAAATTTGAAAGGAAAAACGACAATGAAAAAACTTATTTTTTGTTCTTTATATTTGGCCTCTCTCGCTTTTGCCGGCGGGGTCGGTTTTTATGCAGGACGTTATCCGACATCTTCCGTGCCGAAAACGTCTGATACGCCGACACCTGTCAAAACAGTAGAAGTCCCTCAAGAGACGCACACCAAAAAAACTGACAAAAAAACAAAAAATATTCAGAAATCAACAAAAAACGAAGCCAATACACAGATTGATAAAATCGGTCCTTTTTCAAGAGAGGAACGCAAAATCCTCTTTGACTTGATTGACAAAACGATTGAGGACGGTCTTGCCGGAAAACCGATTGAATATCCCGATCTTAAAAACTATCCGGAAAAATGGCGGGAGAAACGGGGCGTTTACGTGACCCTCAATATCGGCGAAAAATTAAGGGGTTGTCAAGGGACACAACAACCCGAAAAACCATTTATTCACGCAGTTATTGACGCTACCCACAGAGCCGCTTTCAGCGATCCTCGTTTTGAAAAAGTGACGATGGAAGACTTCAAAAATCCGGAGTTTAATACGTATATTTCTGTCCTTGGTCCTTTTAAAGAAATGGCATTTAAAACAGAAAATGACATTATCAACAGTTTAGTTCCGTTCCAAACGGGGGCTATTTTAAGCCACGGTAAAAAAAGAGGGATTTTTCTCCCAAGCGTTTGGAAAAAACGTCCTTCGGCTGAAAACTTTTGGAAAAGGCTGAAAAGAAAAGCAAAAATCAAAGACGATTTTTTCTCTCCCGATTTTGTCATTGAACACTTTTTAAGCGAAAATGTCCGTCCTCTTGAAAAAACAGCAAAAATGGATGAACAACGAATTGACAAAGCCGTCACGGCATTTAAAAACATGTTTAATCCGGATGGGACTATTACCTATATCGTCAATTTTGAAAACGGCGAGATAAAACATTCCGGAAATACCGTTCGTGAAATGGGCAGTGCTTACGGTATGGCTTTTACCTATTATTCAACGCACGATAAAAGTTTAAAACCACTGTTGGAAAGAACGTTTAAATATGCTGACTCAATTTCTCAAAAAGACGGAAACAAAGCGCTTGTTGTTGATCCGAAAGGAAAAATAAAAGCAGGTTCCACAGCACTGGCATTATTGGGACTTCTTTACTATGAAAAAGAATCAGGCGATACACAATTTGCCACACTTCGTGAACAATGGAAAAACGGACTTTTATCTCTTTTTGAACGAGGCGAAGGTATCAATACATCTCCGACAGATTCTAAAAAATCCCCCTACTATGAAGGAGAAACATGGTTGGCATTTGCCGTTTACAATGAATTTTATCCCGAGGATAAAGAATTGGATGAAGCCGTTTCCGAACTCAACGAAATCATGTATAAAAGATATGTTTCTGAGTTTAGATCTAATTTCTTTCATTGGGGAACACAAGCGGCTGCCAAACAGTACGCTTTAAAGAAAACACCGTTGATGTATGATTATCTCGTTAAACAGGTTCCTTTATATATCTATGACGTTAAAATGAGACCCAATTCTGCTTCTTGTTCCTATATGGAGGCGATGGCTGAGGCTGCTCCTTTACTCAAAAAAGAACCTTTCTTTTTGGATTTGATTGAGCGTATTGAAAATCAGTTGGAGATTCCTCGTCTTTTACAGAAAATACCTCTGGATAACCATGCTAAGGGGAAAACACCTGAGAACTTAACGCCTTATTTAGGTATATTCTTAAACAGATCGCATGAACTGGAAACAAGAAATGATGTGACGCAACATTGTTTAATTGCGATGCTGAAAGCCAATAAGGTTTTGGAGGAATTTGAATAATCTCTTGCATTATTTAAATTAGAAACTTATATCCTCTCTGTTTATTCAGGGAGGATATTTTTATGTATAAAAACTTAGTTTGGCTTATCTCACTTCTATCAGGATGTTATGCGCATTCGGATACGAACAGCATCTCGGTTCAAATGAAAGAAACAACAAGCCCTCATACGGAAATCGGAATTGTCAAATTACACGATACGGATAACGGTTTACTTGTTGAGGCCTCTTTAAAAAATCTCTCTCCCGGCGAACATGGATTTCATATTCACGAATATCCGAACTGTAATGCAGGTTATGACTCAAACGGTAATCTGATTCCGGCACAAAAAGCCGGGGGACATTTTGATCCTGAAAAAACAGGGAAACACCTTGGACCGCACAGTCACGGGCATAAAGGCGATTTATTAGCCCTTCATGCGACTTCTGACGGAACGGTTGAAGTCAAGTTTTATCGTCCGAATTTAACACTTAATGAAATCAAAAATCGTTCTCTTATTATCCACGAAGGAGGCGATAATTATATGGATATTCCCCTCCCTCTCGGAGGAGGAGGAAAACGGATTGCCTGTGGTATCATCCGTTAAAATTTTACTTGACATTTAAAAGAAAATGTGATAGTCATATCTCTTATGACGACAAC
>JAFQJY010000084.1 GCA_017414845.1 Alphaproteobacteria bacterium
AAATCAATGTTTCCGGAGGACAATTTGTTCAGGACGGAGATTTATTGTTTGTCATAGAACAAGATACCTATCTGGCAGAACTGGACTTAAGCAGAGCATCTGTTTTAAGTGCGACGGCACGGTACGAAAACGACAAAATGTACTATGACAGATTACTCCTTGCCGGCAATCAGGCTATTCCACCCAGCGATTTAGATAAAGCCAAAACCCAATTTCTCGCTTCCAGTGCTTCTCTTATTCAGGCCGTTGCCAACCAAAAAAAAGCCCTTATCAACTATGATTATACTATGGTTTATGCTCCTATTTCAGGGAAACTCGGTGACATCAACTTATCTGTCGGCGATTATGTTTCTCCGGCCTCCGGTTCTTTAATAGAAATTATTCAAACAACGCCTATTCGTGTGATGTTTTCCATTTCGGATAAAGAATATCTCAATGAAATGATACATCATAACGGCCTTCCCTTTTACGGTTCAAGAGTAAAACTTCTTCTTGCCAACGGGATGCTTTATAATAAGGATGGAAAAATTGTTTATATCAACAATCGTATTTCACCTGAAACAAGTTCTATCGTTATTTGGGCAGAGTTTGAAAATCCTCAAAACATTCTTTTATCTGAAAGTTATGTGACCGTTTTGATAGAAAATGATATATCAAACGTTCTTCTTATACCTAAAAACACCGTTTACACACAAAAAGGAATATCTTTCGTTTATGTTGTTGATGAAACAAACGTTCTACAATCCAGAAAAATCACAATTGATGCAACGATTGACGGGAAATATCTTGTTTCGGGGGAACTTCGGCCAACCGATAAAATTGTCATCGGGAAAGTGGGTCTTCAACTTCTCGGAAAAAAAGTTTCTCCAACTCTTATTTCTTTGCCAAAAGAAGAACTCAAAGAGCCCCTTTCTTTCCCGAACGCTACGGAGGAAACTGATGATACTGTCTGATTTTTTCATTACACGTCCTCGTTTTGCCATTGTCGTATCCATTGTTATGGTTCTTTTAGGTCTTATGGCGATTGTTGTTCTGCCTGTTTCTCAATACCCTCAGATTACACCGCCTCAAATTGTTGTGCAGGCTTCCTATCCCGGAGCATCTGCCGGCGTTGTTGTTGACACGGTCGCCGTTCCGATAGAAAACAAACTGAACGGTGTAGAAGGAATGCTTTATATGGAATCAACTGCCGACGATAACGGCGACTATCAACTGACGATTACCTTTGATATAGGAACCGATCCGGATATTGCTCAGGTCAAAGTGGAAAATCGTCTGCAACAAGTCAATCCTTTTCTGCCCGATATTGTACGTCAGGAAGGGCTTTCCGTAACGACCCAAATGGCAAACATTCTCGGCATGTTAGTTTTGCGTTCACCCAACCAAACACATAACAGTTTATTTTTAAGTAATTACGCCTATACCAACATTCAGAATCCTTTGGCTCGTATAAAAGGTGTCAGTGCCGTCAATATCTACGGACCTCAATACAGTATGCGTATTTGGATAAATCCTGAAAAACTCTCTGCTTTGGGACTTTCTTCCGATGATATTGTTAAAGCCGTCAAAACACAAAACATTCAAGCATCTATCGGAACAATCGGTTCTGCACCCAACAATGAACAAAACGGTGTTGTTTTATCTTTAACGGCTAAGGGACTTCTTAAAACACCCGAAGATTTTGACAACATCATTTTGAAAACGAATGCTCAGGGCGGTATTGTCCGATTAAAAGATGTTGCCAAAACAGAACTGGGCGCCAACACATATAATCTGACGGCGACTTATGACAATGCACCGGCCGTCGTTATCGGTCTTTCTCAAACGCCGGGGTCAAATTCTTTGACTATTATGAAAAACATTAAAAAAGAAATTGCCCAATTATCAAATGCTTTTCCTGAGGATATGGAATTTAAAATTGCCTATGATTCAACAACATTTGTTCGTGCCTCTATTGAGGGTATCATTTCAACTCTTTTTATTACTTTTCTGTTAGTTGTCGGTGTTGTTTTCCTTTTTCTTCAAAACCCGAAAACAACTCTTATTCCTGCCATTACCATTCCTGTTTCTTTAATTGCGACTTTTGCCGTTCTTTTTATGATTGGCTTTGACATCAATATTCTGACACTTTTTGCCATGATACTTGCCATAGGGCTTGTTGTTGATGATGCTATTGTCGTTGTGGAAAGAACAGAATATCTGATAGAAAAAGAACAACTGGATTCTGTTTCAGCATCTAAAAAAGCAATGAGCCAAATCAGTGGAGCCGTTATTGCCACAACATTTGTGCTTCTTTCTATTTTTATACCGGTTGCTTTAATGCCCGGAATAACAGGTCAAATTTATGCCCAATTTGCATTGACGATTGCAACAGCCGTTTGTTTTTCATCTGTCAATGCGCTTACGCTCAGTCCGTCGCTCTGCGCCGTTTTTCTGAAAGAAAAAAAAGAAAACATACCTCTTTTTTCCAAATTTGAAACAGTACTTGAAAAAACAAAAGAAAAGTATGTTCATTTTGTCAGTTTTTTATGTGCACGATTGTTTTTAACGACTTTTCTGACACTCGGCACACTTGCCGTTACGATTGCCCTTGCCTATTTTACTCCGAC
>JAFQJY010000085.1 GCA_017414845.1 Alphaproteobacteria bacterium
CTTTTTGGAGTTCCTCCACCATCGGAGAGGGTGTCCAAACCGTCTCTTCCGTCCAATTCAACAATCCCAACGCTTTTTCAGCCGTTTCGGGCATAATCGGACGCATTAAAAGTGCATCTAAACGAATCATATTGATAGCCGTTCTTAAAATAACAGCCCCCCGTTCTTTATCTTCCTTAACAACTTTCCACGGCTCGTTACGGGCGATATAATTATTGCCCTCCACCCAAATTTCACGCAAGGTCGCCATTGCCTTTCTGAACTCCATCTTATTCATGTAATCCAAATATTGCGCCACCAATTCATCCAGTTTTGCATAAAGCGCTTTTTCTTCTTCCGTTTCAGAGCCCCCCTCAGGTACTACCTGTCCGAAATTGGCTATTGTCATTTTTAAAACACGATTGATAAAGTTACCCAAAACATCATTTAAATCTTTATTGATTGTTCCGGCAAACCCCTCAAACGTGAAAGAACTGTCAGATGTTTCCGGTGCATTTGCCATCAACCAATAGCGCCAATAATCCGTAGGAAATTCCTCAACGGCATCAGCGGCGAAAACACCGATATGCTCGGATTTATAGAATTTTCCACCGTTAAACGTCAGATAACTCATTCCTTTGAGGAAATCCACTTTTGTCCAATTCTCTCTTGTTCCCATCAGTGTTGCAGGGAATGTAATCGTATGATACGGTACATTATCCTTTCCCATAAACTCAACATAATAAACATCTTTATTCCCGTCGAGCCACCAATCTTTCCAGTTCCTTTCCTCCGGCTTTTCATCGCTCCATTGTTTCGTAATACCGATATAACCGATAGGCGCATCAAACCATACATAGAAAACTTTGTCTTCAAACCCCTCTTTATTGACGGGAAAACCCCATTTCAAATCACGGGTAATACAGCGAGATTGTAAACCTTCTTTAAGCCATTTTTGTGCGATGGAATAAGCAACCTCAGGCCATTCAAACTCTTTTGTTTCAAGCCATTTTTTAAGTTCGCCCTGCAAACTTGACAGTTTCAAAAATAAGTGTTTTGTTTCACGAACTTCCAAATTTTCAGAACCGGAAATAGAACTTCTTGCATTTTTAAGGTCTGTCGGTTCTAAAACTTTCGTACAATTTTCGCATTGGTCACCACGTGCCTTGTCATAACCGCAATAAGGGCAAGTTCCCGTGATATATCTGTCTGCCAGATACATCCCGTCATCTATAGAATAAACCTGACGCATGGTTCGTTCTTCAATAAAACCGTTTTTATCAAGTTCTTCAAAAATATGATAAACAATTTCTTTGTTTTGTTCCGTACTTGTCCGTCCGAAATAGTCAAAGGACAAATTAAACCCACGATTGACGGAAGCATGCTTTTCATGAAACTGATCACAATAGGTCTGAACATCCATTCCTTCTTTAAAAGCAGCAATTTCGGAAGTTGTTCCATGCTCATCCGTTCCACAGATAAAAAGAACATCATTTCCCATCTGTCGCATAAACCGAGCATACACATCAGCCGGAAGCAGACAACCGACCATATGTCCCAAATGAGGCAGACCGTTGATATAGGGAAGCGCACTGGTTATAAGACATTTTTTCTTCATTCTTTTCATCCTTTACTTAAAAAAACAGTTAAAAACAAACAGAGACACTATAAAGCAATAAAAAAATAAAATCAAGAACTCTTGCTTTTTTTTTAAGACTCGTGTATAAAGAAAAGTTGAATCGATTTAATTTTAAGAAAAAGGAATAAAAATGGCACGTGTAACTGTTGAAGAATGCGTTGAAAAGGTCCCTAATCGTTTTGAGTTGGTTTTGTTGGCCGGACAACGTGCAAAAAACATCTCCTCCGGCGACCCGATTACGGTCAGCAAGGATAATGATAAAAACTCCGTTATTGCTCTGCGGGAAATTGAAGAAGAAACAATCAGTCTTGATGATTTAGATCATATGCTTGTTGCCGGTTTTCAAAAAGTTATCCCGACACAAAGTTTCTTTGAGACAGATGATTCTTTAAAAGAACTCGCAGCCGAACTTGCCGGCGAAGTCGCTTTTGAGGACGAAACGGAACAAACGGCAACCGAAGAAGAATTTGAACAATCTGGTTCTTTCCAAGTAACCGACGGAGAGGAAGAATAATTACCTAAAATGTTACGCCAATTTGAGCTTGTTGAACGTGTCAAATCCTATGACCCGAATGTTGATGAAGATGGGCTCAATCGTGCTTACGTTTTTGCTGTTAAAATGCATGGCGCTCAGACAAGAGAGTCGGGAGATCCCTATTTTTCTCATCCTGTTGAAGTTGCCGGCATTTTAACAGAGTATAAACTGGACTATACAACCATTATTACGGCACTTCTTCACGATACGGTAGAAGATACGGCGGCGACTCAAAACGATATTGAAAAACTCTTCGGAACAGAGGTGGCTACACTTGTAGAAGGCGTCACGAAACTGTCTCGTATTCAAACTCAATCCGAACAGGATAAACAGGCTGAAAATTTCAGAAAACTTGTTTTGGCAATGAGTGAAGATATTCGTGTTTTACTCATTAAACTGGCCGATCGCCTGCATAATATGCGTACGCTGAAATTCTGTAAATCAGAGGCAAAACGTCAACGCATAGCGAAAGAAACATTGGATATTTATGTTCCTCTTGCCGAAAGAGTCGGTATGAACAGGATGAAGGATGAACTGGAAGACTTATCTTTTCAGGAAATTCAACCTGAGGCCTATCAATCTATTATTGCCCGTCTTGAAGGGTTAAGAAAAAAACGGGAAACACTTATTCCGGATATTCAAAAACAACTGGCCGACGATTTAAAACAAACCGGTTTAAAGTTTAAAATTTACGGTCGGGAAAAACGTCCCTATTCCATTTGGAAAAAGATGAACCGCCAAAATATCTCTTTTGAGCAAATCTGTGATATTATGGCGTTTCGGGTTATTGTGCCGACTGTTGCCGACTGTTATCATATCTTGGGCATTATTCATATGAAGTATCCGATGATACCCGGACGTTATAAGGACTTTATTTCCACCCCAAAAGTCAACGGATATCAATCTTTGCACACAGGTGTTATCGGCCCCTTTCAGCAAAGAATTGAAATTCAAATCAGAACACCTGAAATGCACGAAGTTGCCGAACTCGGCGTCGCTGCTCACTGGCAATATAAACAAGGTTCTAACATAGACGGAAAACAATTCCGTTGGATGCGTGAACTTCTGGATTTACTCAACCAATCCGACACTTCTAAGGAATTTTTGGAAAACACAAAACTGGCCATGTATAAAGACCAAATTTTCTGTTTTTCTCCCAAAGGCGATGTTGTCGGTCTTCCGAAAGATGCAACACCTCTTGATTTTGCCTATGCGATTCATTCTAATGTCGGCGACCACTGTATCGGCGCTAAAATCAACGGCGAAATGAAACCGCTTCGGACACTTCTTCAAAACGGTGATCAAGTGGAAATTGTTACCTCTAAAACCCAATCACCCTCACCCGAATGGGAAAGACTTGTTGTTTCTGCCAAAGCAAAATCTGCTATTCGGCGCTTTATCCGAAACAAAAAACGACTTGAATTTATTGATTTAGGTAAGACCCTTATCGGCAATCTTTATAAAACCGAAAAAGTTTCCTTTAATGAAA
>JAFQJY010000086.1 GCA_017414845.1 Alphaproteobacteria bacterium
AAAATAAAGACGTTGGCTTGTCCTGCAACAGGGCTGTCAGGTAATTTTGTCATAGCTACATTCATATCAATGGCAGCGTCATATTGAATAGGGCCTTCCATCAATAAATTCGGGGCTTTTTCTCTGGCGATGCGAACTGCTTCAACAACAGCATCTACGCTTGGACCTTTTCCGGAAGAACCTGAGCCATAGGACAGGAAAGCAACTTTCGGATCAATCCCGAAAATTTGTGCGGTCTCAGCTGTTGCAATCGCAATTTCGGCTAATTGTTCCGGTGTCGGATTAGGTGTGACCGCACAATCAGCAAAGACATAGAGTTTGCCGTTAAAACACATTAAAAATGCACCTGAAACACAGGAAATACCGGCTTTTGTTTTGATAAATTGAAGTGCCGGACGTATTGTATGCGCCGTTGTATGTTCTGCGCCGGAAACCATACCGTCGGCATCGCCTTTATAAACCATCATTGTACCGAAACAGGCAGAATCTTTCATAGCCTCTTCGGCTTGTTCCGGTGTGATACCTTTGCTCTTACGCAGTTCGTAGAACGTATCGGCATATTCTTTGAATTTAGGACTGTCCACAGGATTGATGATCGTCGTCCCGTTCAATGTGATGCCGAGTTCCTTAGCGTGATTTAAAATCTCGTCTTCGTTACCGAGGATAATCAGATGTGCGATTCTCCGTGTCGCAATCAAAGCAGCTGCTTTTAAAATACGTTCTGACTCGCCTTCGGGCAGGACAATACGTTGTGGGTTTGATTTGGCGCTTTTGACAAGTTCAGCCTCAAACTTTTTCGGAAGTTTATACGGTGTTTCAAAAGTAAGAGCCTGTTTGATGGCCGGTGTAATATCTTCACCTTTTTCAAAAATGCCTAAAACAGAAATCAGTTTTTCACGGAAAATGTCTGCTAAAATACTTGTAGAGGCATCCTGTTCAATTAAAATGGCAGGAACAGCAAGGTTGGCAGCAATGTCAGTGTTCATTCTAAAAGCAGGTACTGCTTCGCTGTCAACACCTTTGACAAGGATAAAATCGGCTGTTTTTTCCTCAAAAACATCAATAATATGCTCAATCAAAAAGTCTTTTTTTCCTTCTTTCATTAAAAGAAAAGCCTCTTTTGTAGAAAACAGAGCGTTTTCCTCATCACCGACGGGAATAAAAAGTTCAAAATTGACATTTTGACTTTTTAAAATAGTTTGTGCTTGTAAAATAGCTTCTTCTGAATAACAGAATAGTCCTTTCATAGTACGTCTCCTTTGTATTTAAGATTTAAGACAGATTTTTATTTTTCAGTTCTTCTTGAACTAATTTTTCCAAAACCTGTGTCATGTTTTTGTTCATCCAATCCCTAAGCGCAGGTTTTAAAAGTTCGGCCATTAAATTTGTCAAGGCGTCGTTTCCGCTTTCTGAAACAGGCGTTTCGGACACCTTAGGTTGTTCACGTTCGGGTAGTTTTGTTTCTGCCAAAGGTACGGTATGTTCCGGTTCGTTTGGTTCATTCTGTTCTCTTGTTTCGGAAAAAATAACTTCTTCTTTCTTTTCAAAAACCTCTTCCGGAACGACAAGCATTTCAGGCGTTAGTGTAATGATGTTGTCGTTTGTCGGTGCCGTAAATGTGATACGTTGTGTTTCGGCATCAGGCGCCGGTTCGGCTACGATAGGCGGAATTTCCTTTTCCTTCGGTTCAAAAACAGGGGAGGGAGGTATATGAAGAGGTTCTTCTTTCGTCGGCGTATCCAAAACAATAGGTTCTTCTGTTTTTTCAGGAGACGGCTCATTTTCTTCGCCGGATAAAATTTGGCGAATAGATGCTAAAATCTCTTCCATTGTCGGTTCTTCCTGTTCCATTTTTAATCTCCCTTGGTTAAATGCCACCGCCAATCCATTTATTATTGACTTTCTTATAATAGTCTTGTGGGTTATAAAGTGCAACATTTAATTTTAGTTCTTCGGCCGTCATTTTTCCAACGGCAGATAACAGTTGTAATGCTGCGGCTGTTGCATCTCTTTCGGCTCGGACAAGATTGACTTGATAGTTGAGGTGTTCCTGTTCGGCATCTAAAACATCTAAAACGGTTCTGGAACCGACATTTGCTTCACGGATAACACCATCTAATGCCATTTTTGAGGCTTTAATTTGAGCTTTAATAGATACGATGGATGCTTTGGACGATTGCCATGTTTCCCATGCCTGTGTCGTCAGTTTTATCAAATCACGACGTGTCTGTTCTAAGGTAATACGAGCCACATTAGCAAGTTGTTTAGCTTCTCTTAAACGGGAATATTCTCCACCGCCTTGATAAAGAGGAACGGTAAGTGTCGCACCGACCTGCCAATATTTTCCGTCATAGTCACCTGTCATGGGTATCGGTTGCCCCCATTGATACCCTGCGCCTGCTTTAACATCTAATGACGGCATCAAATCGGCACGATTGAGGCCGATATTGTGTTTAGCCGCCTCATCTGCAAAAACGGC
>JAFQJY010000087.1 GCA_017414845.1 Alphaproteobacteria bacterium
TCTTCGCCCTCAATCTTATACATCATGGCTTCCATCTCGGCAAAACTCATCACACCGGTCACAACCTGAGAACGAATCATAAACGGAGGAACGCAGTAAGTAAATCCCTTTCCGACCATAAAATCACGAGCATAGGCCAAAATTGCCGAATGAAGTCTGGCGACATCCCCCATCAGATAATAAAAACCGTTTCCGGCAACACGACGGGCACTGTCTAAATCCAAGCCTGCCAGCGATTCCATAATATCCGTATGATATGGAACTTCAAAATCAGGAACTTTCGGTTCACCAAAACGCTCCAACTCAACATTTTCCGAATCGTCCTTACCGACAGGAACTGTATCATCTATAATATTCGGAATAATCATCATTCTTTTTGTGACTTCTTCCTGATATTGTTCTTGTGCAACTTCCAATTCAGCAATTTTTGCCCCAATTTCAGAACTACGTGCTTTAATTTGTTCAGCCTCATCCTTTTTACCGGAAGCCATTAAAGTACCGATTTGTTTTGATAAAGATGTTCTTTCGGCACGCAAGCCCTCTACTTCCGTAATGGCAGCACGATTCTTTTTATCAAAATCCAAAACCTCGTCTACCAAGACTAACTTACTATCCTGATATTTCTTTTTAATATTTTCTTTAACGAGTTCAGGATTTTCTCTGACTAATTTAATATCTATCATTTTTTCTTTCCTTTTTTAGATGTTGTTTTTTTATTTGTTGCTTTTTTTGTTGTTTTTGTTTTCTTTTGAGACTTACCCCTTTTCGGGGAGGAAGTTTTTACAGAAGACGGTGCATATTCGGTCGGTTCGGAAACAGGGGCATCGTATTCTTTCTTTTCTGCCTCATTTAACCGTACCAAATAATCATAAAGTTTACTAATCTGTAATCCTGCAAAAACAATCAGGACAATCAGTAAAACGAGCAAATACTCTGTTGTAGGTTCCATAATTTTTCCTTTCTAAATCACAAAAGATAACAGCCGAAGCAATCCGTCCATCATCCACTTTATATATATATGTATCACATCCAAATTTAAATTCAAGAGATTTCCGATTGCCGGCAAAAAAATCAGCAGACTAATCAGAACCATAAATCCGTATTTTTCCGTTTCAGCATATTTATAACTCCACTTATCAGGCAACAATGACATTAAAATTCGTCCTCCATCCAAAGGCAAGACCGGAAATAAATTAAATGCAGCCAAAAATAGAGAAATCATAATCCCGTTTTGAAGATTTAAAAAAATCCACTGAGCCGTTTGTTCTATTCCTAAAAAACGAACAGACAATTTCAATAATACGGCAAATATAATTGCTATCAGGATATTTGTCAAAGGACCTGCTAATGCGACAATACCCATATCTTTTTTCGGATTTCTGAGAAGATTGAAATTGACAGGAACAGGCTTTGCCCACCCAAACAAAAAAGGAGCATTTGTTATGATTAAAATAGCGGGAAAGATAATACTGCCGAACGGATCTATATGCGCTATCGGATTGAGTGTCAAACGTCCCATCATATAGGCTGTCCTATCCCCTAACTTCATTGCCACATATCCGTGAGCAATTTCATGCATAATGATTGTGAACATAAACGGTAAAATAAAAGCCGTTGCTTCCCATATCCCTGTCATTTTAAAAGTCCCTTTTGTATTATCCGAATGCCCTTTTACTTTGCAAGATATTTCTTAACTGTCTTGTTTGTTTGGTATTTCTGTCAAATAAAGAAAGATTGTTTTTAAAACACGCCCGTTCTTCATCAGAAACAGTATCACCTTTCAAACACAAAATAACAGACAGTGTCATTTATTTTGTCACCGTACAGTCTTGTTTCCTTGATTTGAGTTTTTCACAGAAAGATTTTGCATCATCTTTTGTCTTAAACTCACCCACACGCAACCGATAAAAAGTTCCTTTTTTCGGAATAACGACTTCAACGATATCATGAGGTTGCCCCGTCAACAAAATAGCATGCTCTTTTAAAATCTTCGGCCAGTTTTTTTCAACCGTTTCCTTAGAGGGAAGAGAAATCAACTGAACATGCCACATATCTTCATTCAACCCGGCAACTTTTTTTATTAAATCAGAAACCGTTGCTTTTTGTTTTTCCTCTTGAGATGTTTCTTTATTCTGTTCTTCCGTTTTAATTTTCGTATCTTGTTTTACCTCTGCAAACGGATCCGGCATAACCTCAGTTTTAACACCTTTGTCCTGACGAGAAATAACTTCCAACTCTTTTTTTTCAGGGACAATCGGTTTAACCTCAGGTTTTGCCGTCGGAACTTCTGCCACAACAGGTTTCACCGGCGCTTCCGGAACAGGAACAACCTTTTCCACTTTAATATCTTTATCCTCTGTTTGTAAACGCTTATAAACCAACTTATCCTGATCCGGAATATGCATTCCACCAGGGTTTTCCGGCTTTACTTTCACAGGCTCCTCGCTCGCCGTAATAATAATCGGTTCCATTTCCTTTTCATCTGCAATTCCCCATACAACCACACTGACAAGAACCGTTGCCAAGATACCGACCAAGACCCCTATACCGATGGCATGAAAACGAATAGACGAAAAACTTTCATCTAACTCCTCTGTTTTCGGAACAGTTATTTTTTCTTTATACTCAGCCCTAAAATTATAGGGAGACGCCGTAAAAAAACCGGTTTCTTCCGAAGGTGTTTCCTCGTCCTTTTCTACAGAAAACGGAATAGGCGTATCTTCAAATTCTTTTTTATCATCTTCCAACATATTACATCTCCTTCGCAGGAATAACCCCAAACATTTCAAGACCGGAAGCAATGACATTTGTCGTTCCTTTAATAAGAGCCAATCTTGCCATTGAAAGTTCCTGATTTTCCTTACTCAAAAAGCGCATTTGAACATTATCACGTCCCTTATTCCACAAAGCATGGAACAGTGAAGCAACCTCATTTAAGTAATATGCAATTCTATGAGGTTCTGCAACTGCGGCCGCCAATTCCACCTGACGAGGGAAACCGGCCAACGTCCGAATAAGTGCCAATTCCGTTTCATCTGTCAATAACGACAAATCTGCGCCATTTACCTTATCCAAAACATCTGCGCCAAACATTTCCTCGGCGTGTCTGAATACGGAATAAGCCCGAGCATGCGCATACTGAACGTAAAACACCGGATTATCTTTTGATTGTTCCTTAACCTTTGCAAAATCAAACTCTAACTGTGTATCATTTTTCCGTGTCACCATAAAGAAACGGGTCACGTCTTTTCCAATCTCATCAAGTAAATCACTAAACATCACAAACGTACCGGCACGTTTAGACATCTTAATCGGCGCACCGTTTTCGGAAAAATTGACCATCTGAACAAGTTTAATATCCAAATCGGCCTCGCCACCCGTTACCGCCTTTGTTGCAGATTTCAAACGTGTCACATAACCGGAATGGTCAGCCCCTAAAACCATAATCATCTTTTTAAAACCACGTTCAAACTTGTTATACTGATAGGCAATATCAGGCATAAA
>JAFQJY010000088.1 GCA_017414845.1 Alphaproteobacteria bacterium
CTCACGGATGAACAAAACACCGGCAGCTAAATCCCACAATTTAATGTTTTTACCGACGAAACCGTCCATTTGTCCGGAAGCAACCGAAGCCAACGCCAAAACCGTGGACCCATAATTTCGCATTCCTGTAATTTTACCGGCAAAAATACTGAGTAACGGCGACGGAGTTAGCGAATTTAACCCTGACAGTGTCAATAACGAATCGGAAAGTTGAACTCTCCCGGCAACACGCAAACGCTTATTTCCCGTTGCTTCCATGACGAAAGCGCCACTTCCTTTTTCAGCAAAATAAAGTTCACCGGTCACAGGGTTATAAATAACACCGGCGACGATTTCATCACGTTCTTTCAGAGCGACGGATAAAGCGAAATACGGAATTGCATGAATAAAATTCGTTGTTCCGTCAATCGGGTCAATAATAAAGGTATACGGACAGCCTTCTTTCCCGGCAATTTCACCACATTCTTCAGAAATGAAACCATAATCCGGTCTGTCTTTTTTCAAGTTTTCAATCAGCACCTGTTCCACGGAAATATCCGTTTCGGAAACAAAATCTCCGACACCTTTTTTCCTCACCTGCAAAAAAGCAAGTTCTCCAAAATCACGAATAATTTTACGACCGGCTTTTTGAACGGCTTTCATCATAACCGTCAGAATCGGCGACATAGCAGCCATACGCTGATTTTCACGGGTTTCTACCTTAGCGATAACCTCCCGCCTGCGCATAGAAGCATCAGTTTCATTTTTACCGAAAGCCATTACTTCGCTCTTTCAACATAGGAGTTATCTTCGGTAGAAACAACAATTTTTTCGCCGACATTGACAAACGGCGGAATCATTGTCCGAATGCCGTTTTCCAACACGGCCGGTTTATAGGACGTTGTAGCCGTTTGATTTTTAATAGCGGGTTCTGTTTCCGTAATTGTCAGGATAACATGAGGAGGCAAATTGACGGAAATAGCTTTTCCTTCAATGAAGTTGACCGTCACAGCCATATTGTCTTGCAGATAAAGAGCCGATTCGCCCATCATATCTTTGTGAATTTCAAACTGATCATAATTTTCGGAATTCATAAAGACGAGATTATCGCCTTCGGCATAGAGATATTGGCAATCAAACTCCTCACTCATCAACTTTTCAACGGTATCAGCCGTTCTCCAACGTTCCTGTGTTTTAATACCTGTATTGACGTCACGCATTTCAACTTGAATAAAGGCTCCCCCTTTACCCGGCTGAATAAGATTGATTTTTGTGACAGACCATTGCTTACCGTTATTTTCAATAACCCATCCCGGACGAATTTGATTTGCTTGTGCTTTCATAATAGTATATCCTTATCTAAAAAAGTTTTCTAAAATCAGGAAACACTCTAACACAAACAAAAAAGAAAGGCAAGTATGAAGATGAGAAAAAAATGGTGGAAAAAAGATTTGTACATGGAACACGCCGAGAAACGAGTGAAAAGACGTGAGGTTATTCGTGAGATTCGTCGTTTTTTTGAAGAAGAGGATTTTACGGAAGTAGAAACACCTGCACTTCAAATTTGTCCCGGAATGGAAGTTCATCTCAAAGCCTTTCACACAACGTTTCAGGAACCCTTTGACGACGAACCGCGGGATTTTTATCTGCATACCTCACCGGAACTGACGATGAAAAAACTGCTTGTTGCCGGAGAAGAGCGTATTTTTCAACTGGCACACGCCTTTCGCAATGAAGAACGCGGACAAACACACAGTCCTGAATTTTTGATGTTGGAGTGGTATCGGACAGGAGAAACCTACGAAAAAATGATGGCAGACACGGAGACCATTATTCACAGATGTGCGAAAAAAACCGGTACTACCGACGTTCAATTTAACGGTATGACTGCCGATATTTCAAAACCGTTTGAAAGGCTTTCTGTTTGTGAAGCATTTGAGAAATATGCCGGCTTAAACCTGACGGACTTTCTGCCCGAAAAAAGCAGTTTGGAACCTGATGCCGAGCCGATACGAAAGGCAGCCCAAACATTAGGTATTCGTTGTTTTAAAGAGGATAGATTTGAAGATATTTTCTTTAGGATTATGTTTGACAAAATAGAACCGTTTTTAGGGCAAACACAGGGAACGATTTTATACGATTATCCGACTTGTTTAGGTGCCCTTGCCCGCCGGAAACCAACCGACGAACGTTTTGTAGAGCGGTTTGAAGCCTATGTCTGCGGTGTGGAATTATGCAACGCTTTCTCGGAATTGACGGACGTAAAGGAACAAGAGGAACGTTTTCTCCATGACCAAGCGATGAAACAGGCTATTTACGGCGAAACCTATCCGATTGATACGGATTTTTTGGAGGCATTAAAGGAGGGCATGCCTCCATGCGCAGGAAATGCCATGGGTGTGGACAGATTGATTATGCTCCTCACCCACGCCGAAAAGATAGACGACATTCTCTGGGCACCATTGGGATAGGAATGCTTTAAATCATACCTTCGTAGATACTCCAAGAAGAGAAATGACAATCGCCAGTTTCACCAGAATAATAACAGCCACATCGGTTATCCCAACTTGATGAGTATCCTTCTGAACTCAAAGAACTGTCATAACATCCGTAATACGATGACGAATCACTCCAAAAACCGGATGTACTGCTAGAACTTATCTTTCCCCAAGTATATCCCTCAGAACATGATCCCTGACCACCACACATATAATACGTTGAACTTGATGAACTACCACATGATGATGAATCGTATTCAGAGTAAAGTATCCATGTTCCACCATTTGTACAACAGTGGTAATTTGTTGCCGTTTCAACTGTTTTTCCATCCTCATTATAATAAGTTGTTTTCCCATCGGATGTACTAGAACTGTTAGCACCTTCTGTCAGATTACCAGAACAACAGCCGGCATATAAACCATCCCAATATCCGACACTACCCTCCTCACAACAGATATAAATATCTTC